>JAATGI010000188.1 GCA_015654725.1 Rhodospirillales bacterium | reverse complement strand
TTCGCCCATGCCAAGACGGCGCTGGGCGTCAGTCAGCGCCGCGGCATTCCGATCGTCAATTCCGTTCACACCAACACGCCGGAGTATGCGCGGCTGTTTACCGCGCAAACCGTCGAGCGCCTGTTTGGCGACACCATCGTCGCCGAAGTGCTGCTGTCGCGTTTGCGGGTCGATGAGCGCATGGAGCGCCGCATGCGCCAGCAGCTCGCCGCCTATCAGCGCCAATGCGCCTTCGTGCTGGTGTCGCGGCCGGAAAGGCTCGCCGCAGCGCGCGACATGCTGGGCGGCAGAGCCGGCCTGCTGCGTCGGGGCATCGACCGCAGAACATTCCATCCGGCGCGGCGCGACCGCGCCTGGCTCGCCAACCGCTACGGCGTGCCGGCGGACCGCTTCGTGATCCTGGCGGCGGGCCGCCTCAATCGCGGCAAGAATGTCGGCCTGCTGGCGGAGGCGGTCGCGATGCTGGTGGCGCGCGGCGTCGACGCGCAGCTGGTTTGCGCCGGCGACGGCGAGGAGCGCGACGCCATCGTCGCCCGCCTCGGGCCGCACGCGACCTGCCCGGGCAATGTCGATACCCCGGAATTGGCGCGGCTCTATGCCTCGGCGGATGTATTCGCGCTGCCGTCGCGCATCGAGGAGTCGGCCAACGTGCTCTTGGAAGCGCTCGCCTCAGGGCTGCCAGCGCTGGTCGCCGGGGACAGCGGCATGGGCCGCTCGGTCCGCGACGGCGAGACCGGCTTGGTGCTGCCCGGCGACGACGCCGCGATCTGGGCCGACGGCATGGCCCGATTGCTCGGCGATCCGGCCTTGCGCGGCGCCATGTCGAGAGCGGCGCGGGAATATGCCGAGCGTTCGGTTCCGTCGTGGCAAGAAGTGCTGGCGGAAGATTTGCTGCCCCATTGGGAAGAGGCGGCGCGGCGCCCTGCCCGCGCGGCCGCCTAGAGGAATGGCGAGGATCTTATTTCTCATCCCCCATCCCGACGATGAAACCGTGGCCGCGTCGGCAACCATTGCGCGCAAAAGGCTGGTCGGCGACAAACTATTTGGCCTGTATCTGACCAGCGGCGTTCCCGACGCCGAGCATCTGTGGATTTGGGACCGGCCGAAGCGCGAGGCCCGGGTTCTGCGGCGGCGCGAGGAAGCGCGCGCGGCGGCCGCGGCGCTCGGCATCGAGCCGGTCGGCTTTTCCGACTGGTCGTCGCGCACGCTCAAGCTGTATCTCGGCGAGGCGCTGGTGTGGATCGACCGCGTTCTCAACGAGTACGAGATCGACGAGATTTGGGTGTCGGCCTGGGAAGGCGGCCATCAAGACCACGACGTCGCCAATTTTCTCGCCGCTCACGCCGCCGGCGGGCGCCCGGTGACCGAATTCGCCGAATATAGTTCCGGCAAGGGCAAAGTGATGTGGCAGCTGTTCGCGCAATCGAACGGCAGCGAAACCGTGACTCGCCTCACGCCGGAGGAAACCGAGGAGAAACGCCGATTGCTGGCGCTATACCGCTCGGAGAAGTTCGGCCTGGGGATGGTGCGGCTCGAATGCGAGAGTTACCGGCCGCTGCCGCCCCATGACTATTCGCGGCCGCCTCACGCCGGCCGTCTGTCGCGCGAGATGTATCACTGGGCCGGGCGCTTCCTGCCGCATCCGCGCGTCGATTTCGAGCCGAGCGCGAAAATTTACGAGACGCTCCGGGGCTTCAAGCCGAGTTAGAGGCTTTAGCCGCCGTCGATTTCCCGCGCGCGGCCCATCTGAAGCATCGCCGACCGTAGCTCGGGGCGCTTGGCGATGACATCGCGATAGCGCTCGTGGGCGGCCTCGATCAGCGCGCCGCCGCGGTTCAGCATCGCGTCGCCCAGTTCCACCATGCGCAAATTCGGCCAGGCATAAGGCCGGATGCGGACGATTTCGGCCAGGATGTCGGCTGCCGACCGGTCCGGCCGCGCTTGGGCCAGCACAAGCCAGGTCGCGGCGCTCGAACGCGAGATGCCCATCTGGCAATGGACCACGAGATGCGCGCAATCGCCCGCGAGGTCGCGGCCGAACGCCAGCAGCCGCTCGACATCCTCGGCCTCGGGCGCGCGCCAGCCCGGCGCCGCCTCGATGATGTCGTGGAAGCGCAGATCGAGGCGGCGATGGCCGGTGAATTCGGCGAAGGCGTCGGGCGTCGGCCAGCCCGGATCGAGCAGCGACAAGATATGCGTCACGCCGCGATCACCGAGCGCGCCCAGTTCGTCGATGCCGCAGATGGTGACGTCGAACGGCACGAAGCGAGGCGGGCCGTCGGTCAATGCCGCGCCTTGGGCGCGCGCGCCATAGAGCGAGAGGAATTTGGCGCGCGACATCCAGATTTCGTGCCTGCCATGCGCCAGCCCCCGGGTCTTGAGGCCGGCGCGATTGAAGGCCCAGACCAGCGCCCAGACCAGAACGCCGTCGAAGAAGGCGTGAAGCCGCCCGCCAAGGCCGGTTGCCGCCTCGGGTTCGAGGATGTCGAAGCCGATGCGGCGGCAAATCCGCGCGAGCTGCAACCCGTTGCGCGAGCCCCGGGCGAAGGCGGGCGCGCCGCTGAACGCGACGACGCCGTCGAATTTCGGGTCGCGCTCGATCTTCTCGCCCAACAGATGGAGCGAGCCCACCAGCCGGCCCGCGAACTGCGCGGCCCAGCCCGAATAGGAGCCTTCGCGCGGGATCACCGGCAGACGCTCGTTCCAATAATGGATTTCCACCACCGGCGCGCCGGCCACGACGCTAGCGCCGTCGGAGAGCGTGCGCGCGCGTTTCGCCCGCGCCAGCGAATAGCGAAGCATGCAGTCGGCGGCGTCGCTGTACTCGACGATGCCGTGGCGGCGGCGCAGCATCGCGTCGACGCCCTTCACCGCCCAGGAAAAATCCAAGCTGGCCATGGGTCGCAGCTTGCCGGACGCGCACGCCGGCGCGCAAGCTTGACAGGCTGGCCTCGGCCGCTACATTGCGCCTCTTCTCGCAGCCCTCCTTCGAGCGGACCGTCGATCATGGCCAAGACCAACACCGTCCTGATCAAGCTGATCAGCAGCGCCGACACCGGATTCTATTACGTCACCAAGAAGAATCCGCGGACGAAAACCGAAAAAATGGAGCTCAAGAAATACGATCCGGTCGCGCGCAAGCACGTCGTCTTCAAGGAAGGCAAGATTAAGTAGGGCGAAGCCCGCGATCCCCGGACTCGATTCGGGGATGCATTGAAGCGGCTACCCCGGGCTTGACCCGGGAGCCATTGTTACCGCGCGACCTTGGACAGCGACTGCGCCGCCGGTTCCCAATTGACCACGCGATTGCGGCCTTGCGACTTGGCCTCGTAGAGCGCTTCGTCGGCGCGCCTCAGAAGCGCGGCCGCGTTATCGCCGCGCTCGAACGTCACCGCGATGCCGAGACTGATGGTGACGTCGATCTCGCGGCTGACCGCGCCGAGCGCGATCGGCTTGTCGGCGACGGCGGCGCGCAAGCGCTCGGCCACCATGGTCGCGATCGGCAGCGTCGTTTCGGGCATGACCACGACGAATTCCTCGCCGCCATAGCGCGCCACCAGATCGAAGCCGCGAACATTGCGCGCGAGCCGGCCCGCGACCTCGCGCAGCACCGTGTCGCCCGCGCCGTGGCCGTGATTGTCGTTGACGCGCTTGAACCAGTCGACATCCACCATCAGCACGGCGGCGCCTTGGGTTCCCTCGCCGACGCGGGACATCAGCCCTTCGAGATGCGCGGTGAAATAGCGCCGGTTGTAGAGACCGGTAAGGCCGTCCGTGAGCGCGAGCGCGAGGCTGCGTTGGTAATTCTCCTGGAGCCGATCCTGAAGCCGCTTGCGGCGGATTTGGGTGCGTGCGCGCGCCACCAGTTCGTTGCGGTCGATGGGACGCAGGATGTAGTCGTTGGCGCCGAGATCGAGCCCCTTGGCGAGGCGCGGCATCTCCTCCTCGGCCGCGATCAGCAGAATCGGCGCGAAGCGGCTCGCCTCGGCGCTCCGCAACTGGCCGACCAGCCGCAACGCATCGAGGGGGCCCGACAGGCTGAGAATGACGAGATCGACCGCCGTGGCGAAGCTCTTGGTAAGTTCCTCCGGCGAGTTCACGCGCGTCATGTCGCGCGCCAGCGGCGTTAGCATTTCGGTAAGCCGCTGCGCCGCGAAATCGCCCTGCTCCCAATAGACGATGCGGGCGGGGCCAGTATCTTCCTCGGCGCGTTGGCCGGCGCCCAGCACATTCTCGAAGCGGCCGGAGACTTCTTCCCGAAGGCGCCACTCTTCCATCATGCGCTTCAATCGCACCAGCGAGCGCACACGCGCGAACAACGCGACCTCGTTAACCGG
>JAATGI010000223.1 GCA_015654725.1 Rhodospirillales bacterium | reverse complement strand
TCGAGATAATGGTCGTACATGACGCGGCCGCCGGCGCCCGCGGACCCGGTCTCCATGCGGCCATTCTCTTCCACGACGACGCTGACATTGAGCCGCACCAGCGGGCGAATATCGGCCAGGCGTTGGCCCTCGGGGCGGATGATCTGCACCGCCTGCCATTGGCCGGTGATCGAGGCCGAGACCTGGCGCACGCGCGGGTCCTTGGCCCGGGCATAGGCGTCGATTTCGGCCAATAATTTCGCCTTGGCGGCGAATTCGACCGCGCCCAGCGGGTTGTCCTCGGTGTAGAGCGAACGGTTGGTGCCCGGCGGCGGCAGCGCCAGGGCGACGTCATGTCCTTCCTTGACCGCGCGCACGGTTTGCCCTGCGCGGGCGATCGCCGCTTCCGAAAGCTCCGAGGCATGGGCATAGCCGGTGGTCTCGCCGGAGAGCGCGCGCAGGCCAAAGCCTTGCGATTGATCGAAGGACGCGCTCTTGATGCGCCCGTCATCGAAGGCGAGGCCTTCCGACTGGGTGTATTCGAGGAATAATTCGCCGTCGCTCATGCCGTGAAGCGCGTCGGCGACGAGGCGCTCGACCCGGTTCCGGTCCATGCCGGCGCGGTCGAAGAACAAGCGGTCGGTTGCAGTGAGATCGGTCATGGGATGCCTTCTTCTTGCCATGGGCGGCGCGGCGCCGCCAGCGCTTCCTCGCGGCCCGCGCCGTTTAGTCTATATGGGGCCGATTTGTGCGTCATAAAGTCGCGCAGTCGCGGTTGGCGTCGCGGCGCCACGCGGGCTATTACCTTGAAGCGAGCGGGCGAATTGCGCCGGCGTTCGGCGTTCGGTAGCCTCGGCCGGCGGAGTTTCCGGGGCGAAAGGCGCGAGCATGATGGAGTTTCGCAAATTGGGATGGATGCGCGTGGCACTCGCGGCGGCGCCGGCGCTTGTGCTCGGCGTGCCCGCCGCCTTGGCCGAACAGGCGGTGGATTGGCAGCTCGGCTTTCAGCCCGCCGCCAGCCCGGTGCGCGACCGCATCGACTCGCTGCACAACGAAATCCTGATCATCATCACGGTGATTACGCTGATCGTGATGGGGCTGTTGCTGTTCGTCATGGTCCGGTTCAACGCCAAGCGCAACCCGGTGCCGTCCAAGACCACGCACAACCGGGTTCTCGAAGTGCTCTGGACCGGGGTGCCGGTGGTGATCCTGCTGATCATCGCGGTGCCGTCCTTCAAGCTGATGTATTACATGGACCGCACGCCCAACGCCGACATGACGCTGAAGGTGACCGGCCATCAGTGGTACTGGAGCTACGAATATCCCGATCAGGACAAGCTCAGTTTCGACAGCAACATGATTCCCGAGGACCAGCAGGTCAAAAACGGCCAGCCGCGGCTTCTCGAAGTGGATAATCCGGTGGTGCTGCCGGTGGGTGCGACGGTACGCATCCTGGTCACCGGCACCGACGTGATCCATAGCTGGTTCATGCCGTCGATGGGGGTGCAGGAATATGCCGTGGTCGGCCGCACCAACGAGAGCTGGATGACGATCGAGCGGCCGGGCACTTATTACGGCCAGTGCAATCAGATTTGCGGGCTCAACCACCCCTTCATGCCGATCGAAATCAAGGCGGTGTCGAAGGAGGATTTCAACACCTGGCTCGACGAGGCGAAAAAGAAATTCGCCCATGACGACGGCGGCGCGCCGGTGCGGCTCGCCACGCAGAGCGTGAAGTAGGCGGAAGGTCAGGTATCATGGCTCACGAAGCGACGTCACCTCTTCACCGCGACGCGCACGATCACGGCGAGGCCGATCACGCCTATGGCGACCATCGGCCGGGCTTCGTCACCCGCTGGCTGTTCTCGACCAATCACAAGGATATCGGCACGCTCTATCTGTGCTTCGCGATTCTCGCCGGCATGATCGGCGGCACCTTCTCGATCCTGATGCGCATCGAGCTGATGACGCCGGGCGACCATCTCCTGCAAGGCAACCATCAGCTCTATAACGTGCTGATCACCGGGCACGGGCTGATCATGGTGTTCTTCATGGTCATGCCGGCGATGATCGGCGGCTTCGGCAATTGGTTCGTGCCGTTGATGATCGGATCGCCCGACATGGCGTTTCCGCGCCTGAACAATATCAGCTTCTGGCTGCTGGTGCCGTCCTTCCTCCTGTTGTTGGGCTCGACGCTGGTGCCGGGACCGCCGGGCGGCAACGGCGCCGGCGTCGGCTGGACGGTCTATCCGCCGCTATCGGCGGCGATCGGCCATCCCGGACCGGCGGTTGACATGGCGATCTTCTCGCTCCATCTCGCCGGCGCCTCCTCGATTCTGGGCGCGATCAATTTCATCACCACCATTTTCAACATGCGCGCGCCGGGCATGACGCTGCACCGCATGCCACTGTTCGTGTGGTCGATCCTGGTGACGGCGTTTCTGTTGCTGCTGGCGCTACCCGTGCTCGGCGGCGCCATCACCATGCTCCTGACCGACCGCAATTTCGGCACCCATTTCTTCGATCCCTCGGGCGGCGGCGATCCGATCCTGTTCCTGCACCTGTTCTGGTTCTTCGGCCATCCCGAGGTCTACATCATGATCCTGCCCGGCTTCGGCATGGTCAGCCAGATCGTCTCGACCTTCTCGAAGAAGCCGGTGTTCGGCTATCTCGGCATGGCCTATGCGATGGTGTCGATCGGCGTGATCGGCTTCGTGGTGTGGGCGCATCACATGTTCACCACCGGTATTTCGGTCGATACCCGCGCCTATTTCACCGCCGCGACCATGGTCATCGCGGTGCCGACCGGCATCAAGATCTTCTCCTGGATCGCGACCATGTGGGGCGGCT
>JAATGI010000071.1 GCA_015654725.1 Rhodospirillales bacterium | reverse complement strand
TCGAGTGCTTCGTGCCAGCGGGCGATGTCGGCGCCGATCAGGTTCGTCATCACCGCGTTCGAGTGGCGCTCGGTCGAGCCGAGCGGCAGGCCGCAAATGGCGCGCACCAATTGCTCGAACTGGCTGGTGATGCAGGCGTCGATGGTCCAGTGCCCGGAATTATGCGGCCGCGGCGCCAGCTCGTTCACGACAAGCTCGCCGCTCTTGGTAACGAACATCTCGACCGCCAAAAGGCCGATGAGTTCGAGTTTCGCCGCGATGTCGCGCGCGATCGCCTCCGCCCGCGCCGCCACGGCTGAATCGATGCCGGCCGGCGCGACGGTGGTGTCGAGAATGTGGTTCACATGCCGGTTCTCGACCGGGACATAGGCCGCGATTACGCCGTCTTCGCCGCGCGCGACGATGACGGAAATCTCGCAGGCGAAATCGACATGGGCTTCGAGTATCGCGGTCTTGTCCGCGAAGTTTCGCCACACGGCGAGGAGATCGGCGCCGGCGGCAATTGCCGTCTGCCCCTTGCCGTCATAGCCCCAGCGGGCGGTCTTAAGAATGGCGCGCGGTCCGATCTCACGGAACGCGACGGCCAGATCGGAAGCGCTGTCGATAACGCGATAAAGCGCGGTCGCCACGCCCATCGATGTCAGGAATTGCTTTTCGCGCGCCCGGTCCTGGCTGATCCGCAAAATTTCCGGGCCGGGCCGAACCGGTTTGCGCGCGGCGAGAAACTCCGCCGTCTCCACCGGCACGTTTTCGAACTCGAAGGTGACGATATCGACCGAATCGGCGAAGCGCGTCAGGGCGGCACGGTCGTCATAGTCGGCCAAGGTCGCGCTCGCCGTCACTTGTGCCGCTGGACTGTCCGCGTCGGGACAAAAGACGTGACAGCGATAGCCGAGCGGCGCCGCGGCAAGCGCGATCATGCGGCCCAACTGGCCGCCACCGAGAATGCCGATAACGCCGCCCGGCGAAATCATCGCGTGGATCAGCCGCCCTTGGGCCGTTTGGCGACGGCGGCCGTCTGGTCGCGCCGCCAGGCGTCGAGCGCCTTGGCGATGTTCTTGTCGCCGAGCGCCAGGATCGAAGCCGCGAGCAGCGCGGCATTGATCGCGCCGGCCTTGCCGATGGCGAGCGTGCCGACCGGAATGCCGCCCGGCATCTGCACGATCGAAAGCAGCGAGTCCAGGCCCTTGAGCGCGGCGCTTTCGACCGGGACGCCCAGCACCGGCAGCGGTGTCAGCGCCGCGATCATACCCGGTAGATGGGCGGCGCCCCCAGCGCCGGCGATGATGACCTTGAGCCCGCGTTCGCGCGCGCCGTCGGCGAAAGCGACGAGCCGTTTGGGCGTGCGGTGCGCCGAGACGATGAGCCGCTCCTGCGCGACGCCGAGTTGGTCCAGAGTTTCGGCGGCATGACGCATCGTCTCCCAATCGGACTGACTGCCCATGACGATGCCGATGGCGGGTCGCGCGGCGCGCATGCTCGTTCTCTCGCGGAAGCCGCGCATTATAGGGACGAGACATGTTCCGGCAAGTGAACCCTTGCCGCTCCCTGCTCGCTCACGCAATGATGTCGGGCAATAATTGGCTTTCGAGCTTGGCAATGAGGTCCTTAAGCGCGAGTTTGCGCTTCTTCAGCCGCCGCATTTGCAGCAGATCGAAGATGCCGCGCCCGTCCTCGATGCGCGCGATGGCCTCATCGAGGTCGCGATGCTCGCTTTTGAGCGTGGCAATTTTCGCTTTTAGTGCTTCGACATCGAGGTCCATGGGGCGCTCGTGCTCAGCGGCATTATAGCAGAGACCGGGGACGGAAATGGTTGTGAGTTGGGCTGATCGACTCCCGGCGGCCACGACCGGCGCATTCTGGCGGTTTTCGCTCGATTTCTACCGCCGGCCCGGGGTCGCTACGGCTTGCCTTGACTTGCAGGACCGGTTCGGGCGCGACGTTAACCTTTTGCTATTCGCCTGTTGGGTTGGGATCAGCGGGCGGGGACGGCTCGGCGTCGCCGATCTGGCCAAGGCGGAAACTTCGCTTGAGCCGTGGCGGCGCACCGTGGTCGAGCCGCTAAGGGCCTTGCGGCGCTTGGTCAAGGAAGAAGCCGACGCGGCCGAGCTTTATGCCGCGCTCGAATCGGCCGAGCTAAAGGCGGAACGCCAGTCGCAAAATCGGCTCGAACTGCTGGCGCCGGAGGCGACGGCGGCGGATCGTCAAATGCGAATCGCCGACGCCCTCACCAATCTTACGCTTTATCTGGGGCGCGGCGCGGCTTTTGGCGCGTCCGCGCCTATCCGCATCGCGCTCGAGGCGGCCGTGGGCCCGACTTAGGAATCGCTTCGCCAATCGTCATATTCCTGCGTATATATATTTCTTACGATATAGCGGGAGGAATCGATGGCGATTGAGAGAATGCCGTCGCGGCGCGGGATTTTGGCCGGATTGGCGGCGCTGGCGCTCGGCGTAGCCGCGGCGCTGATCCCAAGCGCCGCGCGGGCGGACGATGTCGTGGTGCTCGCGGCGGCGAGCCTCAAAAACGCGCTTGACGACGCCATCGCCGGCTACAAGCCGGAAGCCGGCAAGATCGTCGCCTCGTACGGCGCCAGTTCGGCCCTGGCCAAGCAATTGGAAAACGGCGCCGGCGCCGACATTTTCATTTCCGCCGATCTCGACTGGATGGACGACGTGCAGAAGCACAATCTGATCGACACGGCGACGCGCAAGAATTTGCTCGGCAACGAGATCGTGCTGGTAGCGCCGGCCGCGGGCAATCCTGCCAAGGTCGAGATCAAGCCGGGCTTTCCCCTACGTGCCATGCTGGGGGACGGGCGGCTCGCCATGGCCGACCCCACCGCCGTCCCGGCCGGGAAATACGGCAAGGCGGCGCTTGAAAAGCTGGGCGTATGGGACAGCGTGTCGGATCGCGTCGCCGGCGCCGAGAATGTACGCGCCGCCCTCGCCTTCGTGTCCCGCGGCGAGACTCCTCTCGGCATCGTCTATGCGACGGACGCGGCCGCCGACAAAGGCGTCGCCATTGTCGGCATGTTTCCGGCCGACACTCACCCGCCCATCATCTATCCGATCGCCCTGATCGCGACGAGCAAGAACCCGGAAGCCAGGAAATTCCTCTCCTATCTCGAATCACCGGCCGCGGCGGGCTTTTTCCTGAAGCAGGGATTTACCGTTCTGCCGTAAAATCGGGTGGTGACCGGCGAAGAAATCGAAATCCTGCTGCTCAGCCTGAGGATCGCCCTCTGGGCTGTCGGGGTGAGTTTGCCGGTCGCCATCGCGGTGGCGTTGCTCCTGGCGCGGCTAAGGTTTCCCGGCAAGAACCTGTTGCGCAGTTTGGTCCAGCTCCCGCTGATACTGCCCCCGGTCGTCACCGGCTATTTCCTGCTGATCCTATTGGGGCGGAATGGCGCGATCGGCGCCTGGCTTTACGACGCGTTCGGTATTTCCTTCGTCTTTCGCTGGACCGGCGCGGCGATCGCCGCCGGCGTCATGGGCTTTCCCTTGATGGAGCGCGCGATCCGACTGTCCGCTGAAGCCGTGGACCGCAGGCTCGAACAAGCGGCGGCGACCTTGGGCGCCGGGCGCGCGCGCATCTTCACCACCGTCACCTTGCCCTTGATGGCCCCCGGCATCGTCACCGGCGCGCTTTTGTCCTTCGGCCGCTCGCTCGGCGAATTCGGCGCGACCATTACCTTCGTTTCCAACATCCCCGGCGAGACGCGAACACTACCGCTGGCGATTTATACCTTTACCCAGGTGCCGGGGGGCGACGCCGCCGCGCTGCGGCTCGTGATTATTTCCGTGGCGTTGTCGCTGCTCACGCTTGTCGGCGGCGAATATCTCAACCACCGCGCGACCGCGCGATTGCACGGACGCTAATCGGCTCCGGCGCTATCCTTGCGGGCGCGGCGCGGCGGCGAGCCTTTTGCCAACGCATTTTCAAGCGCGGACAGATTTTCCTTGCCGGCCAAGGCTGCCCGGGCTTCGAGCTTGCGGTAATGCGCCAGCACCTCACGCCCGAACGGCGTCAGGCGGGCGCCGCCGCCGGCCCTCCCGCCCAGCATGGTTGTCACCAACGGCTCCTGAAATATGCCGTTCAGCGCATCGACCAAGAGCCAGGCGCGGCGATAAGACATTTTGAGCGCCCGGCCCGCCGCCGAAATCGATCCGGTCTCGCCGATCAGTTCCAGAAGCCGCACCTTGCCGGGTCCGATCTGACGCTCGGCGGCGAAATCGATACGGATGCTGAGCTTTGCCATCGCCCCGACTCTAGCGGGAGCCGATGGCGGGCGGAAGGGCGGCTAATGAGCGGCGGCGACCAGCACCGGGGCGGCAAAGTCGAGACGCCTGATCCGCGCCGCCGGCAACGTGACACGGATGGTAGTCCCCTGCCCCAGCTTGCTTTCGATATCGAGCCGGCCGCCATGAAGCTCGACCAGCCATTTTGCCAGGGGCAGCCCCAAACCCGTGCCGGTGTGCCGCCGGGTGAAGCTGTTCTCGACCTGGCCGAACGGTTGCAGCGCGGTGGCGATGCCCGTCTGGTCCATGCCGATGCCGTTGTCGCTGACGCTGACGACGAGGGCGCCGTCGCCGGCGAGTGTCCCCGCAACCGTGACTTGCCCACCGGCATGCGAGAACTTCACCGCGTTCGACATCAAGTTGAGGAGAATCTGCTTCAGCCGGAGGGCGTCGGCGCGGATGCTGACCGGCACGTCGGGCTCCCTGATCACCAATTGGACACCGCACGACTTGGCCTGGGTGCCGACGATCGTCAGGCATTGGTCGGCGAGCGACGCCAGGTCGATCTCGTCGTCGGCGAGCCGCATGCCGCCGGCTTCGAGTTTCGACAGGTCCAGCACGTCATTGACGATGCCGAGTAAATGACGGCCCGACAAATTGATGTCGGCGACATAGCCGGCATAACGCGGGTTGCCGATGGCGCCGAAGGTTTCATCGCGCATCAACTCGGAGAAGCCGATGATGGCGTTGAGCGGGGTGCGAAATTCGTGGCTCATATTGGCGAGAAAGCGCGACTTTACGTGGCTGGCAAGATCCGCCGCCTCCTTGGCCTTGCGCGTTTCCGCGAGCAGCGCGGAATTTTCTTGCTGCAGTTTGAGAAGATCGACAACGCCGCGATTGCCGAACAGGGTGGCCGCGCGGGCGGCCACGGCAAAAGCAACGGCCATCGCCGCCATCAGCAGCGAAAACCGCGTGCCGTGCAGGATGAAGGCGGCCACGGCCGGCGCGCCAGCGCCGAAAAGATAGCCGGTCTGGGCCGGCAGATAGGGCGACACCACCACCGCGCCCGCCGCGACGGTTGTGGTGACGACGGTCAACATGAATAAGCTCGCCTCGGGATCGACAGGCCAATAATAGGTGCTGGCAAACAGGCCCCACAGCAACCCAGTGACGGACCACACTGCAGTGACGAGCATGGCTTGGCGCGCGATCTCCGCATCGGTTTCGAGTCGGTGAAACCGGCGGAACAGGAAATAGCGGACGCCCTGCCAGCCCAGCATGACCGCGGCCCACCCGTCGAGCACGGGACCCGGGAGCTGGCCCTGCAACGTGATCGCCGCGAGCATCGCCAGCACCGCCCCGAAATAGATCGGCAGCGGCGATTTCATCGCCATGCGCAGTTGTTGGGCCAAAATAGTGTCGTTCATCCCCGTCACCGGAAGGTCGGCATCAGTCACCCCGGGAGAATACGGTTAAGATTATTGAAAATCAGTTAGCCCTGTCCCGCCTCGTCGGCGGAGGGCGTTGGGAACGCTGGTCTCAGCCCCGAAGATGTCTGATAACTAATTGATATATAGAGGAGAAAATTGATTTTTGTTAACCATCGTCGCACAGTGGATTTCCGCAGCGACCCGCACTAGATTCCGGCCTTCTCGAATCCAGGAGATTCGGTCCGCGAGACCGTTCCTCATTCAGTCATGACATTTCGGCATTTTCGCGCGTTGGCGTTGCGGTCGCCGACGCTCTCAGTGCGGCGGGAACGGAACGGCTGATATGGCGCGGTCGATCGCCCAAGACGTGACCGCGACCGCCGCCTTCCGCGCTCGCCACGGTCTGGTCGTCGGCGCGCTCGGGGTGGTGTATGGCGATATCGGCACGTCGCCACTTTATACCGTGCGCCAATGTTTCGAAGATATCGGCGCTGTCAGCCCTGAATCGGTTTGCGGCGTATTATCCTTGATCGCCTGGTCGCTGTTCGTCGTGGTGACGCTGAAATATGTCATCGTCATCATGCGGGCGGACAACCACGGCGAAGGCGGTATTCTCGCGCTCAATGCCTTGGCGCTGCGCGCCGCCGGACGCAACACCCGGGCCGCGACATTGATTCTGACGGCCGGCCTCATCGGCGCGGCGTTGTTTTATGGCGACGGCGTGATTACGCCCGCGATCTCGGTGTTGAGCGCCGTCGAAGGCTTGAAGGTCGCGACACCGCTGTTCGTGCCCTACATCCTTCCGGTCACGGTGGTCCTGCTGGTCGCGCTGTTCCTCATCCAGAGCCGAGGCACCGCGCTGGTGGGCGACTTTTTCGGCCCGATCATGGTGTTGTGGTTCATCGTGATCGCGTGCCTCGGCGGAGTGGAGATCGTGCGCCATCCCCAAATCCTGGTCGCGCTCAATCCGCTTTACAGCATCCGCTTTCTCGTCGCGTCGCCCGGCCGCGGCCTCATTCTATTGGGCGCGGTGGTTCTGGCGGTCACCGGTGCCGAAGC
Source organism: Rhodospirillales bacterium (assembly GCA_015654725.1). GTDB lineage: Bacteria > Pseudomonadota > Alphaproteobacteria > ATCC43930 > CGMCC-115725 > JAATGI01. The sequence continues at coordinate 2,943 of JAATGI010000071.1, read as the reverse complement.
GCTGTACGCCGACATGGGTCATTTCGGCGTGCGCCCGATCCGCAAGGCTTGGCTGTATTTCGTGTTTCCCGCGCTGTTGTTGAATTATTTCGGTCAGGGCGCGCTCATCCTGCATCAGCCGCAGGCGCTGGAAAATCCATTCTATCTCCTGGCGCCGGATTGGTTCCGATTCCCGCTCGTGATCCTCGCTTCGGCGGCGACCGTGATCGCCTCGCAAGCGGTAATCTCGGGCGCGTTCTCGATGACGCGTCAGGCGGTGCAGTTCGGCTATTTGCCGCGGCTCGAAATTATCCACACCTCCGAGCAGGAGATCGGGCAAATCTTCGTGCCCAAAGTCAATCTGATCTTGCTCGTCGCCGTGGTTGCGCTGGTCCTGGGGTTCCGCTCCTCCGACAATCTCGGCGCCGCCTACGGCATCGCCGTGACCGGGACCATGACCATCACCACCATTCTCGCCCTGGTCTATATGCATGGCGTGCTGAAATGGAGCTTGTGGTATTCGCTGCCGCTGTTCGGGTTCTTCCTCGTCGTCGATCTGCTTTTTTTCTTCGCCAACATGCTCAAGATCGAGGAAGGCGGCTGGTTCCCTCTGGTGGTCGCGGCCCTCGTCTATATCGTGATGTCGACTTGGCGACGCGGGCGCTTGCGGCTTACCGAGCTGCGCTCGCAAGGCGGGCTGCCGCTGGAAAATTTTATCGTCTCCCTGAAGCCCGACCGGCCGCTTCGGGTCCACGGTACGGCGGTCTTCACCACCGCCAACAACCATGTCGTGCCGAACGCGCTTTTGCACAATCTCAAGCACAATCAAGTGCTGGCCGAGCGCGTCGTGTTGATGACCCTCCACACCGAGGACATTCCCCATGGCGGCCACGAGCAGCGGCTCGAAATCCGGCATCTCGACAAGAATTTTCACACCATCACGCTGCATTACGGCTTCATGGATCAGCCCAATATTCCGCGGGCGCTGGCGCAATGCCGCATCATGCATTTCCAGTTCAAGCTCCTGGAAACTTCATTCTTCGTCGGGCGCGAAAAGATCGTGGCGGGCAAGAGCAAGGGCTTCTGGCATTGGCGCAAGAGCCTGTTCATCTTCATGGCCAACACCATGCTCGACGCGATCGAATTTTTCCGCATCCCGCCCAACCGCGTCATCGAGCTCGGCGGCCAGATCGAGATTTAGCGCAGGCGCGTCGCCGCTTCCTTCGCTTCCGCCAGCCGCCGCGGCTGGATCGACGCGTTGACGCCGTTCACGATCGCGAGCACTTCGGCAGGGGCGGTTTCGGGCCGGCCGGCGTTAAAGGGCGGCGCTGGCGCGTATTCCAGGCCTAGCTGAATGGCTTGCGCCGTCGTCTCGCCGGCAATCTCGGCCGCGACGGCGAGAGCGAAGTCGATACCGGCGGTGACGCCGCCGCCGGTGATGACATTGCCGTCGCGAACCACGCGCGCTTCATCCGGGACGGCGCCAAAGAGCGGGAGCATGTGCCGCCACGCCCAGTGGCAAGCCGCGCGCTTGCCGTTCAATAGTCCCGCCGCGCCGAGGATCAGCGACCCGGTGCAAACCGATGTGAGATAGCGCGCGCCTCGCGCCAGTCGGCGGAGTTCGATCATGAAATTTTCGTCCAGCGCGGCCGCCGTCGCGCTCGCGCCGCCCGGGACGAATAGAAGATCGCAGCGCTCGATTTCGGCCAGCTTCCGAGTGCCGGCGAACACCAGGCCGCCGTCCGACGGGATCGCGCCACCCGCCGCGGAGGCGACGATAACCTCGATGGCCGGGAGACGGCTGAACACGGTATGAGGGCCGGTGAAGTCGAGCTGCGTTAGCCCGGGAAACAGCGCCTCGACGATGATGAATTTCGCTTCGCTCATGCGATTCTTCCCGTTGTACCGACGACGACGTCAGAATGCCACGTCGCGTCCATGTCGGAAACCGCCATCCGCCCCCCTCTTTCCTGCCGCATTCCCCCTATGCGCGGTGCCGCTTGGCGTTTGATCCGGCGGCTGCGACAATGCGCGCTCAAGACCGCCCATGAGCACGTCCGAACGCCCCGCAGTGCCCGCCTCGCGCATCGACGATGCGTGGATCGTTGTCGGCGCTACCTTGCTCGTGCCGCCCATCGGCCTCCTGCTTTACCGAACGGTCGGCCTCCTCTCCGCCGCTGTCATGGACCGGTTGGGCACGCACCGTCCCGAACGCGCCGCGGCCGCCGGTTGAGCTTCGAAACCGGCGAGCCTGTGACCGCGGGCGCGGCGGCGCAGCCGGCGCGTGCGCGCGGCTTCCGCACCATCGCGCTGATTGTCGCCACCGCCCTCTTGATGGAGCAGATCGACATCACCGTGCTAGCCACGGCGTTGCCGACCATGGCGCGCGATTTCTCGGTCTCGCCGCTTCACATGAGCCTGGCGATGACCTCCTACCTTCTAAGCCTCGCGATCTTCATCCCGGCGAGCGGCAAAATCGCCGACCGGTTCGGCGCGCGCAACGTCTTCGGCGCCGCGATCGTGCTGTTCACCTTCGGCTCGATCTTGTGCGGTCAATCCTCGAGCCTGCCGTTCCTGGTGTTCGCGCGCATTCTGCAAGGGCTGGGCGGCGCGATGATGGTGCCGGTAGGCCGGCTCATCCTGTTGCGCACGGTGGCGAAGACACAGCTCGTCAATGCCATGGCCTGGATGCTGGTGCCTGCCTTGATCGGGCCGGTGTTGGGGCCGCCGCTCGGCGGCTTCATCGTGACCTATTTGTCGTGGCGGTGGATCTTCTACATCAATGTACCGATCGGGATGATCGGCGTCGTACTGGTCTTGCGCTTCATTCCCGACATTCGCGAAACATCCTGGAGCCGGTTTGACGTGCCGGGCCTGCTGCTTTCCGGCACCGCGCTATCCTGTCTTATTTTCGGCTGCGAATTCGCCGGTCGCGGCGCCGACTCGCTAACCTTGGCGGCGGCG
>JAATGI010000180.1 GCA_015654725.1 Rhodospirillales bacterium | reverse complement strand
TGGATGCCGAGGAAATCGTCCGCCGCTCGATGAAGATCGCGGCGGATATCTGTATTTATACCAATGAGAATCTGACCGTTGAAATCTTACCCAACACATAACCTGCCTTAAAGGAACCCATGGACAACCTCTCCCCTTCCTCCCTCTCGCCCACCGAAATCGTAGCCGAGCTCGACCGTTTCATCGTCGGCCAGAAAGACGCCAAGCGCGCGGTCTCGGTGGCGCTCCGGAACCGCTGGCGGCGCCTGCAATTGTCGCCGGAGCTTCGCGACGAGGTGCTGCCGAAGAACATCCTGATGATCGGTCCCACCGGCATCGGCAAGACCGAGATCGCACGGCGGCTGGCCAAGCTTGCCCAGGCGCCCTTCATCAAGGTCGAGGCGACCAAATTCACCGAAGTCGGCTATGTCGGCCGCGATGTCGACCAGATCATGCGAGATCTCGTGGAGATCTCGGTGCAGATGGCGCGCGAGCGCCTGCGCACGGAGGTCGAGGCCAAGGCGGCCGTCGCCGCCGAGGAGCGCGTCTTGGACGCGCTGGTCGGCCATTCGGCCGCGCCCGAGACCCGCGCCAAGTTCCGCAAGATGCTGCGCGACGGCGAGCTCGACGACCGCGAGATCGAAGTCCAGGTCGCCGATACCGGCGGCGGCATGCCGACCTTCGACATTCCCGGCATGCCCGGCGCGCAGATGGGCATGATCAATCTCGGCGAGATGATGGGCAAGGCCTTCGGCCAGCGCACCAAGCCGCGCAAAATGACGGTGCGCGAAAGCCACACCGTTCTTATGGCCGAGGAAAGCGACAAGCTCCTCGACCAGGAGAAGGTGCAGCGCGAGGCGATCGCCTCGGTCGAGCAGAACGGCATCGTCTTCATCGACGAGATCGACAAGATCGCCGCGCCCGCCGGCCAGCGCATCGGCGGCGATGTCGCCCGCGAGGGCGTGCAGCGCGATCTGCTGCCGCTGATCGAAGGCACCACGGTCGCGACCAAGCACGGCGCGGTCAAGTCCGACCATGTCTTGTTCATCGCCTCGGGCGCGTTCCAGCTGGCGAAGCCGTCGGATTTGCTGCCCGAACTGCAAGGCCGGCTGCCGATCCGGGTCGAATTGAAGCCGCTGTCGCGCGACGATCTGCGCCGGATTCTGACCGAGCCGGAGGCGAGCCTCATCAAGCAATATAAGGCGTTGATGACCACCGAGGGCGTCACCCTCGAATTCCAGGACGACGCCATCGACGAGATCGCGGCCTTGGCCGAGCAGATCAATTCCTCGGTCGAGAATATCGGTGCGCGCCGGCTCCATACCGTGATGGAGCGGCTCCTCGAGGAGGTGAGCTTCACCGCCGCCGACCGCTCCGGCACCGCCGTCACCATCGACCGCGCCCTGGTGCGCGAGCGCGTCGGCGAATTGGCCAAGAGCGCCGACCTGTCGAAGTTCATTTTGTGACGACGCGTCGCGGGCTAGACGTGCGAGTGAGGAGTTGATACGTATCGCGTATCAGTGTATTATGAGTACTGGTGATTCGCTCATTCAAGGATCGCGAAACCGAGCGGATGTGGTTGGGCCAAGCCAGCAAGGCCTTTCCGCTCGATATTCAGAACCGGGCGCTGCGAAAGTTGCGTCAACTCGACGCGTCGCGGACCCTGGCCGATCTGCGGCATCCGCCGGGGAACCGACTGGAAGCGCTGAAAGGCGCGCGCGTTGGACAGTGGAGCATTCGGATCAACGACCAATGGCGCATCTGCTTTCGGTGGACCGATGGCGACGCGGTCGATGTCGAAATCGTGGACTATCATTGAGCTCATGGGCGAGATGGAATCGTGAAACAGTTGCGTAACCCTCATCCTGGCGAAATCCTGAAAGAGGAATTCCTGAACGAGATCGGCATGAGCCAGAACCAATTGGCGCGGGCCATCGGGGTACCAGGCAATCGTGTCCATGCGATCGTCAACGGTACACGCGACATTACCGCCGACAGCGACCTGCGCCTCTGCAGGTTCTTTGGCCTTTCGGAAGGTTATTTCCTTCGCCTTCAGAACGCCCACGACACGCTTGAGGCAAAACGGCGCGTCTCGGCCGAGGTCGAGAAGATCAAGCCCTATAAGGCGACGTTGGCGGCGTGAATTTACTGCCGCTCTGGCGGGGATTCGAGGCATTTGCTAGAACAGCGCCGCCGGCTGCGTGAACCCCGGCGCGGAGAGTGGCCTTGGCCAAGGCGACGAAAGCAAAAGCGAAAAATGTGGCGAAGGCGATGCGGCCGGTGGCGCGGCGC
>JAATGI010000043.1 GCA_015654725.1 Rhodospirillales bacterium | reverse complement strand
TGCAACGGCGATCGATGGGGTTCTGGGCCGGCGCGGCCGTGGTGCTGGTAGCCGGCTTCGCGGCGACGCGGCTGATCGAGAACGCCTATTATTTCTATGCCGGCTATATCGTGCTGCAATTCGTGGTGCTGGCGACGGCGTGGAACATTCTCGGCGGCTATGCCGGCTACGTGAATTTCGGCGCCGGCGCGTTCTTCGCCGCCGGCGCCTATGCCGCCGCGGTGTTGTATCAGGCGCTGGGCGCGCCGCTGCCGGTGATGATCCTTGGCGGCGGCATTGTCGCGGGCGCGATCGGACTCGCCGCCGGCTATCTTACGTTGCGCTTGAAGGGCCTGTTTTTCGCCATCGCCACCCTCGCCTTTTCGGTCGTGCTCGAGACCGCCATCAAGAATTGGGACTATGTCGGCGGCTCGCGCGGCATCTATGTGCTGCATGCTCATACCGCCCCGTTGTTCGGCGATTATGCGCGGCTCCTGTTCTTCACCATGCTGGTGCTCGCGGTGATCGCGGTCGTGGCGGCACGCCTGGTCGAGCGCTCGCGGTTGGGTCGCGGCCTTGCCGCCATCCGCGACGACGAGCAAGCGGCGGAAAGCTCGGGCGTGCCGACATTGCGCCTGAAGCTCGTGGCGGCAAGCCTTTCGGGCGCGCTGATGGGCTGCGCCGGCGCGCCCTTTCCTTATTATGTCAGCCACCTCGAACCGAACTCGGCCTTCAGCCTCGCCTATGCCGTGAACGCGATCGCCATGCCGATGATCGGCGGCACCACGAGTTGGATCGGGCCGGTGATCGGCGCCGTGCTGTTGGGCGGCGCGCAGCAAATCGCGACCGTGACCATTTCCTCGATCCTCAATCTCCTGATCGTCGGACTGTTGCTGGTGGGCTTCGTCATTTTCGCGCCCGAAGGCATCGTCGGATTGGCCAAGAAATTGTTTTCGCGGAGCGGCCATGACTGAGTCGCTGCTCGAAGTCGTGGGTCTGACCAAGCGCTTCGGCGGCTTCACCGCGCTCGATACCGTCGGCCTCGCGATCGCGCCGGGCGAGCGGCTCGGCCTGATCGGTCCCAACGGCTCGGGCAAGAGCACCTTGGTCAATTGCGTCTCCGGCCTGATGCGCCATGAAGCGGGCCGGGTGCGTTTCGCCGGGCGGGACATCACCGGGCTGCCGGCCTATCGCCGCGCCCGGCTCGGCATCGCGCGCAGCTTCCAATTGCCGCGCCCGTTCAAGAGCATGAGTCTGGTCGAGAATCTCGCCATCGCGATCGATTACGCCGCCGGGCAAAGACGAGGCGATATCCAAGAGGCGCATGCGCTGTTGCAACGGCTCGGTCTCGGCGCCAAGGCCAACGCGCTGCCGCGCAGCTTGACGCAGATCGAACTCCGCAAGCTCGAACTGGCGCGGGCACTGGCGGCGCGGCCGAAGCTCGTGATCGCCGACGAGGTCATGGCCGGACTCACCGGCAACGAGGTCGACGAGATTCTGACGCTGCTGTTCGCGCTCAATAAAGGCGGCATCGCCATTCTCATGATCGAGCATATCATGCGCGCGGTGATGCGCTTCTCCGAGCGCATCGTCGTGCTCGATGCGGGACACAAGATCGCCGAAGGCACGCCCGAGCAAATTCTTCGCGATCCCGAGGTCGAACGTGCCTATCTCGGCGCCTAATCTCGTCGTCGAGAATATCGCCGCCGGCTATGGCGCGGTGCGGGTTCTGGAAGACGTCTCGATCGCGCTGGCGCCTGGCGAGACCGTGGCGCTGTTGGGCACCAGCGGCAATGGCAAGAGTACGCTGATCCACGCCATCATGGGGCTGGTGCGGCCGGGATCGGGTGCCATCTATCTCGAAGAGAATGGCGCGCGCACCGATCTTGTCGGCCGCGAGACCGAAGCCATCGCCGATCTCGGCCTCGCCTTGGTGCCGGAGGGACGCCGACTCTTCCCCAAGCTCACGGTCGAGGAAAATCTTTTGCTTGGTGCCTATCGCCGCGCGGCGCGGGCGGATCGCGCGGCCCGGCTCGGCGAATGCTACGACGCCTTCCCCGTCCTGAAGGAACGGCGCCGGCAACTGGCCGGCAGCATGAGCGGCGGCGAACAGCAAATGCTGGCACTGGCGCGAGCGCTGATGTCGGCGCCGCGCATTCTCCTGATCGACGAGCCTTCGGTCGGCTTGGCGCCGAAGCTCGTCAGCCGCATGATCGACACCATCGCCCAGGTGAAGGAGCGTTACGCGCTCTCGGTGCTGATGGCGGAACAGAATTTCCATCAGGCGGTCCGCATCGCCGATCGCGGTTATGTTCTCGTGCATGGCCGCATCGCCTTCGAAGGCCGCGACGCCGACGCGCTCCGTAACAGCGAGCTGGTGAAGACTTATTATCTGGGAACCTAAGCGATATACTGATCGGCGTGGCGCTTAGCCGAAACTCATGACCGACTGGCTGCTCGATCTCCCCGTGGCGTGGATGGCGGTGGTGGTCGCGATTGTCACCTATGCGGTCACGGGCGGGCTCTACGCGCTGGTGATCGGCCTGGCGCATGGCGACCGGGCGCGCGCCTTCAAGTCGGTGTCGCCGGGGATGCTGCCGCCACTCGGCATTGTCTTCGGGCTGTTCGTCGCCTTCATCGCCTCGCAGGTCTGGAGCGACATGGATCGCGCCGCCACCGCCGTCAATCGCGAGGCCAGCGCGTTCGGCGCCGTCGGGTTCCTGGCCGCGAGTTTCCCGGGTCGGCCGGAAGCCCGCTTGCATGACCTCATCCGCCGCCATATCGACGCGACCGTGACCCAGGAATGGCCGATGATGGCGCAACGCCGCGCCCGGCTTGAAGTGACGCCGCCTTCGCTGTCCGAGGCCTTACAACTGGCGCTCGCGCTCAAAATCGACAGCGCGGGCCAGGCCACGGCGCAGCGCGAGATCGCCACCGCGCTGGAAAACGCCATCGACGCGCGCCGCCAGCGCATCATCATCAGCCGTTCGGAGGTGAGCGGCGTCAAATGGCTCGGTCTGATCGTGCTGGCGATCTGCACGCTCCTCGCCATCGGCATGGTCCATAGCGACAACCGGCAGGGCGCCGCCATCGCGATGGGGATTTTCGCGACCGGCGTCGCCGCGGCGGTGCTGATCATCGCCGCCCATGACCGGCCGTTCGGCGGGGATATCGCGGTCAGCCCGGCGCCGTTATTGCAGGTGATGCCGGAGGAGGCTGTCAGCGAGCGCGCCGCCGGTCACGCCATCGCCGTCGATGTCGCGCAATTGCTGCGGGCCGCGCGCCAGGTGATCTCGGACCAGCAGGACCTCATCAACCGGCCCGGAACCGGCAAGCCGCTGACCGCCGGCGACGTCATCGATGCCGCCTGGAGCAATTATGCCAATACCACGGGGCACGAACTGCCGGTGCTCGACCCCGCCTCCGAGGAGGGCCGGATGCTGCAGGCCGAGTTGCAAGCGATCCAAGAGGTGATGGATGAGGCGCAGCCGCTGATCAACGATCCCGACCGCGGCTTCAAGGGATTTATTCCTGTCGTTTTCGCGCAGCGTGTCGCCGTCCGCTTCAGCAAGACGATGCACGAACTGGCCTTCCTTCGGGTGACGGCCCCGCCCGAACTGGTGCGCAACCCCGCCAACCGGCCGGACGACTGGGAGGCGGCGGCGATACAGGATCGCTTTCGTTCGCCGGACTGGCACAAGGGCGATTTCGTGGCGGAGGAAGCCGCGCTGGACGGCAAGCGTGCGTTCCGGCTGCTGATTCCCGAGTATTACGACGCGTCCTGCCTCGCCTGTCACGGCGAGCCGAAAGGGGCGATCGACATCACCGGCGGCAAGAAAGAAGGCGGCAAGCTGGGCGATCTCGGCGGCGCGATCAGCGCGTCGATCTATCTGCAATGACCCGTTCGCTTAAGCGGTTGCTTGAAACGACAGCGCGGCGACGGCGGCGCCGAGAAAATTCGCCGGCACCTGATCGGGGGCTGTAACGAACCTCGCTTCGCGCCCGGGCAAGAGCAGCGCTTGCAGCGTCGCGGCAATGCGCTCCTGGTATCCGGGCGTGTTGAGGAAGAGGCCACCTTCGCCGAGGATGGCGACGCGCCGGCTCGGGCCGAAGGCGGCGATCAGGCCGGCAAGACCCGCCGCGATCAGATCGGCCGATCGGTCGAACAGCGCCGTCGCCGCCGCGCCGACAAAGGGATCGCCGCGCAAGGCCGCGACACGGGCGGCGTCGCAGGCAGGGTCTTCGATATCGAAGCCGGCCCGGAGACAGGCTTCGCTTCCGGCCGCGAGCCACAAGAGACGCGGCAGATACGCGCCGCTTACGGTTTTTTCGAAGCGCTGCTTGCCGCGTTGCGCCGGGAGTAGCGCGGCGTCGAGCGCCTCATCCAAGTCGGTCAGGATTTCGCGCGGGGTAAAATCGCCCGATTCGAGATTGACCGCCATCGCCTCGTCTTCGCTCCAACCGGCGCGCTCCGCGCCCGTCAGTTTCGCAAGATCTCGGCCGGGAAAGAATCCGGCCATGTTGGTGCCGGTGCCGACGATAAGGCCGATAGCACGATCCTCGCCGGGCGCGATCGCCGCCGCGGCCATAAGGCTCGCCACCGTGTCGTTGAGCACCATAATTTGTCCTGCCTTGGCACCGCGGCGGCGCAACTCATAGTCGAGCAGCGCGCCGACATTCTGGCCGATACTGTCCGCGACGCGAATGCCCTTGGTCCATTCGATCAGCACGGCGCCGCCCTGCGGGGTGATCGTCGCCGGATAGGAAAAGCAATAGCCCAAGGTGAAGCCGGGCGCGGGGTTCGGATCGGCGCGCAGCACTAACTCGGCTTGCGCCGCGAAGAATTCCTCGCGCGAGACTTCCTGCCGGGCGGCGCGCTGCATCATCTCGTTTTCGACGATCGGGCCGAGCAATCGCGCCTCGCCATTTGTCATTTCGACGGCGGCGGCGCGCATCCTGCTGCCGCCGACATCGAGCACGTCGGCGCGGCCGGAAATTCCCTGGGTCGGGCGGCGCAGATAGGCGGGAAGCGCCTTGATCTCTTGGTTGGGCTTTGCCAATCCCGCGCGGATCGCCACCGCCAAACGGTCGCGCAAGTGCGCGAGCCGCTCGTGCGACAGCTCAAGTGAGACGAGGTCGGCCCCCATGCACTCTACCAACACGAAGGCGGCGAAATCGTGCCGGGGCGATTCAAGTCAGGGGGTCAGCAAATGGCAGGCGGCGACCCGCTCGTTATCGACCGGGACCAGCTTCGGCTCGACGGTGCGGCAGCGCGGCATGACGTGCGGGCAGCGGGTATGGAAATGGCAGCCCGGCGGCGGGCTGAGCGAGGAGGGAATCTCGCCCGTGAGCTTGATGCGCCCGGCGCGCCCGTCGGGCCGCGCCGGCAGGCGCGCCGAGAACAGCGCCTGGGTATAGGGATGCTTGGGGTCCCGGCTGATCGCGTCGGCCGGCCCCATCTCGACGATCTTGCCGAGATACATGACCGCGATCACGTCGCACATATGCGCCACGACATCGAGATCGTGCGCGATCATCAAGTAGCTGAGATGGAACTTGTCCTGCAACTCCTGCAGGAGATTGAGAATCTGCGCGCGGATCGAGACATCGAGCGCCGAGACCGGCTCGTCGAGAATGACGAGGCGCGGCCGCAGGCTGAGGCCGCGCGCGATGGCGATGCGCTGGCGCTGGCCGCCCGAGAATTCGTGCGGGAAACGATCGATGGCCCCGATATCGAGCCCGACGACGCGCAGCAATTCCTTCATCCACTCGGCGACCTCGGCGCGACTCATCTTGCCTTGCGCCACCAGCGGCTCGGAGACGATATCGCGCACCCGCATCCGCGGATTGAGCGAGGAGTACGGATCCTGGAACACGGCCTGAACCTGGTTGCGATAGACCCGCAGCTGCTTGCCCTTGGCGTTCTGCACTTCCTCGCCATCGAACAGAATCCGCCCGGCGGAGACGTCGTTGAGCCGCAGCAGCAGCCGCGAGGTGGTGGTCTTGCCGCAGCCGGACTCGCCCACGAGCCCGAGGCTGGTGCCTTCCTCGAGCTGAAAGCTCACGCCATCAACCGCCTTGACCACCGGCCGGTTGCCGCCGGCCACGCCGCCACGTCCGATCGGGAAATATTTCTGGAGGTTGTCGGCCTCGAGCAGAACGCGACTCATGGCGCGTGGACCTGCCAGCAACTGGCGACATGCCCGGCGGCGATGGCGAATTCAGGCGGATATTCGCGCCGGCAGCGTTCCATCACGCTGCCGCAGCGCGGCGCGAACGGACAACCGGGCGGCAGGTTGCCGAGATCGGGCGGCTGCCCATCGATGCTTTTGAGCCGCCGTACGCCGCGCTCGGTGGCATCGGGGATCGAAGCCAGCAGCGCCTTGGTATAGGGATGGCGCGGATTGTCGAAAATCTCGCGGATCGGACCCATTTCCACGATCCGCCCCGCATACATCACCATGACCCGGTCGCACAGCCGCGCGGCGACGCCGAAATCATGCGTGACCACGATCAGCGAGAGATTCTTGCTGTCGCGCAATCGCTCCAACAAATCGAGGAATTGCGCCTGCACCGTCGGGTCGAGCGCGGTGGTGGGCTCGTCGGCGATGAGGAGCTGCGGATCGCAGGAAATGGCGATGGCGCCGACGATGCGTTGCAGCATGCCGCCGCTCATCTGATGCGGATATTGCTTCAAACGCAATTCCGGCGACGGGATGCTGACGGCCGAAAGCAGCCCGGTCATGCGCTCCTTGAGCCCCGAACCGGACAGGCCCATATGGCTTCTGAGCGGCTCGGCGAGCTGGCTGCCGACCGTGAACAGCGGATCGAGCGAGACCATCGGGTCCTGCAGGATCATCGACAGCGCTTCGCCCCTCAGCCGGCGCATCTCGGCCGCGCTCTTCGTCAACAGGTTTTCGCCGTTGAACCAGATCTCGCCGCCGACGATCCGCGCCGCCTCGGGCAGCACGCGCATGATCGACAGCGCCGTCATCGACTTGCCGGAACCGGATTCGCCGATGATGCCCAGCGTCTCGCCGCGCCGCAAATCGAAGCTGACGCCGTCCACGGCCTTGACGATACGATTACCGCCGCGGCCGACGATCTGCGTCCTCAGGTCCTTGACCTGGAGAAGAATTCCGGTGTCTGCCATCGAGAAAGTCCGGCTAGATCATGCCTAGGTGAAACGCACGCGCGGGTCGATAACGCCGAACAGGAGATCGACCGCGAGATTGAGGAGAATGAGAAAGACCGAGGTGACCGCGACCCCGGCCTGAATCACCGGATAATCGCGGGTGAAGATCGATTCGATCATGAGATTGCCCAAGCCCGGCCAAGCGAACACCGATTCGATGATCACCGTGCCGCCGATCAGGAAACCGAGCGTCAGGCCGCTGATCGCGATCACCGGCACCAGTGCGTTCCTGAGCGCGTGCTTCCACACGATAAAGCTTTCGGCGAGGCCCTTGACGCGCAAGAACTTGACGTAATCGGCGTCGAGCGTTTCCAGCATCGCGGAGCGCGTGATGCGCAAGGTCGAGGCGATCGGCACCAGCGCCAGCGTCACCACCGGCAAGACGAAATACATCGGCCCGAGATCGCCGCTCGTGGGCAGCCAATGCAGCTCAACCGCGAACACCAGGATCAGCATGATCCCGACCCAAAAACTCGGCATCGATTGGGCGGCGATGGAAAAGATGCGCGAAGCATAGTCGAACCAGGACGATTGCATTCGCGCCGACACGATTCCCAGCAACAGCCCGACCACGGTCGAAAGGATGAAGGCCGCGAAAGCAAGCTCCAAGGTCGCGGGCAACCGATTCATGATCAGCCCTAAGGCGGACTCGTTATACCGCAGCGACACGCCGAAATTGCCATGCGCGACATTGATGAGGAATTTGTAATATTGCACGTAATAGGGCGCGTCGAGGCCCAACTGATGCTGCATGGCCGCGATTTCGGCCTGGCTCGCATCTTGCGGCAGCAGCAGCAGCGTCACGTCGCCCGACATGCGCGAAGTGACGAAGACGATGACCGAAACGCCGAGAATGGTCAGGACGGCGAGTCGCAGGCGGCTGAGAAAATAACGCAGCATCGCGCCTCACATCTGCCGCATGCGCGGATTGAACCGTTCCTGCAGCCAGTCGCCCAGGAGATTGGTGCCGAGCACGGTGATGGTGATGGCGACCCCGGCGAAGGTCGGAATCCACCAAGCGGTGGTGATATAAGGCCGGCCTTCCGAGATCAGCAGGCCCCAGGTCGTCGCCGGCGGCTGGATGCCGAGACCGATGAAGGTGATGGCCGCCTCGATCAACAGCGCGAACCCCGCCTGCAGCGTCATCAGCACGATGCAGGTCGGCATCAGGTTGGGCAGGATGTGCCGGGTGAGGATGCGGAAGTCGCTGCAATTGGCGACTTTGGCCAAGGCGACGAAGCC
>JAATGI010000031.1 GCA_015654725.1 Rhodospirillales bacterium | reverse complement strand
GCTGACTTCCTCGAGAGGACCGTAATGCGGATTGATCGCGGCGTTGCAGACGAGAATGTCGATCGCCCCGAATCTATCGTGCGTCCGCTCGACCAAATTTTTGAGCTGCGCCTCATCGCCGATGTGACAGGGAATGGCGACGGCCTTGCCGCCGGCGCGCTCGATCTCGGCGGCGACTGCGACGCAAGCGTCGGCCTTTCGGCTTGAGATCACGACATTGGCACCCGCGAGCGCCATTTGTTCCGCGATTGCGCGGCCGATGCCCTTCGATGAGCCGGTAATGACCGCCGTTTTGCCATTTAAGTCGAACAATTTCATCGCGCTTCTCCCTCGCGCGAATCTAGCTGAGCCGTCGGCCCGGCGCCATGGCGCTTGACATGAAACGGACGCCGGGAGTACGCGTAACCTCACGTGGTGATTTGAGCCGACCGGCTTGCGGCCACGCTAAAAATCCCGCTAAAAGGTCGGAGGCTGTTGTGAAGCCCTGGCCCATTGCGGACCGGGGTTTTTTATTGGGTCGGTCGGCGCGAATTTCGAGGAGAGACCGATGCCCGACACGCCCGATAAATCTTCTCCGTCATGGCGCCCGCAAACGCTGTTGTCGCGCGGGGGTACGTTGCGCAGCCAATTCGGCGAGACCTCCGAAGCAATCTTCATGACCTCGGGCTATGTCTATCAACGCGCCGAGGATGCCGAGGAGGCCTTCGCCAAGGACGGCGTGCGCTATGTTTATTCGCGCTATGCCAATCCGACCGTCGCGATGTTCGAGGAACGGTTGCGGTTGATCGAGGGCGCGGAGGCGTGTCGCGGTCTTTCGAGCGGCATGGCGGCGGTGTTCGCCTCGATGGCGTGTTTTCTCCGCGCCGGCGATCGGGTGGTAGCGTCGCGGGCGCTGTTCGGCTCCTGCAACTACATCATCACCCAGATTCTGCCGCGCTACGGCATCGAGACCGAGCTGGTTGACGGACGCGACCTCAATGCCTGGGAGAAGGCGTTGGCGCGCGGTGCCAAGGCCGTGTTCGTCGAGAGCCTGTCCAATCCGACGTTGGAGATCATTGATATCGCGGCGGTCGCGAAGCTCACCCACAAGGCCGGTGGCTTGCTGATCGTTGACAATGTGTTCGCGACGCCGCTTCTACTGAAGCCGTTGGCGTTGGGCGCCGACATCGTGATTTATTCCGCGACCAAACACATCGACGGGCAGGGACGCAGTCTCGGCGGCGTGGTGCTGGGGCCAGCGGCCTGGTTCAAGGATCACCTCGCGCAATTTCTCCGCAACACCGGCCCTTCGCTGAGTCCGTTCAACGCGTGGCTGCTATTGAAGGGCCTGGAAACGCTCGATCTTCGGGTCGAGCGCATGAGCCGGAATGCGGCGGAGGTGGCGGCGTTTCTGGAAGGCCACGGCAAGATCCAACGGGTGATTTATCCGGGCCTCGCGAGTCATCCGCAGCGCGCGCTCGTCGGGCGGCAGCTCAAGGGCGGCGGCACGCTCATGGCTTTCTCGGTCGGCGGCGGCAAGGCCGGTGCGTTCCGATGTCTCAATGCGTTGAAGCTCGTGCTCATCAGCAACAATCTCGGCGATGCACGCTCGCTGGTGACTCATCCGGCGACCACCACGCATCACCGTTTGAAACCCGAGGAACGAGCCGAATTGGGGATCGATGATGGGCTGATCCGACTTTCGGTCGGGCTCGAAGATCCGGCCGATCTCAAGGAGGATCTGGACCGCGCGCTCGCGGCGGTGTGAGGGGATTGCGCTTCCCGCCAGTCGCGATACTGTTGCCGCAACAAG
This sequence comes from Rhodospirillales bacterium, assembly GCA_015654725.1. GTDB lineage: Bacteria > Pseudomonadota > Alphaproteobacteria > ATCC43930 > CGMCC-115725 > JAATGI01. The sequence continues at coordinate 2,327 of JAATGI010000031.1, read as the reverse complement.
ACAATATCGCGATAGGGAGAATGTCATGCGCGGCTTGATGATGGATCGTCCGCTGCTGATCTCGGGCCTCATCGAATATGCGGGCGAGTATCATGGCGATACCGAACTCGTGTCCCGGACCGTCGAAGGTCCGATCCATCGTTACACTTATGCGGAAGCGAATCGTCGCTCCAAGCAGTTGGCGAACGCGATGACTCGACTTGGCATCGGCATGAGCGATCGCGTGGCGACACTGGCCTGGAACACCTACCGCCATTTCGAGCTTTATTTCGGCATCTCGGGCATCGGCGCCGTGATGCATACGCTCAATCCGCGGCTTTTCCCCGATCAGCTTCGCTACATGGTCAATCACGCCGAGGATCGGATCGTGTGCGTCGACCTGACCTTCGTGCCGCTGGCGGAAAAAATGGCGGCGCTCTGGCCGACCGTGAAACACTACATCGTGTTGACGGATCGCGAGCACATGCCGCAGACCAGCCTACCGAACGCGCTTTGCTACGAGGAGCTGCTCGCGGCTGAAAAGCCGGAGTTCACTTGGCCGTCTTTCGACGAGAACACAGCTTCATCGCTGTGCTACACCTCCGGCACGACGGGGAATCCCAAGGGCTCGCTCTATTCGCATCGCTCGACGGTGCTTCACAGCATGGCGGCTTGCACCGCCAACGCGATCGGTTTTTCCGTCGAGGATTGCATCCTGCCGATCGTGCCGATGTTCCATGTCAACGCCTGGGGCGTGCCTTACAGCGCCGCGTTCGCGGGCGCCAAGCTCGTGTTTCCCGGCCCCAAGCTCGATGGCGCCAGCGTGTGCGAATTGATGGAGGCTGAAGGCGTCACGTTCGGGCTTGGGGTTCCGACGGTCTGGCTCGGCTGTCTTCAATATCTCGAGCAGACGGGCAAGCGGCTCGGCACGGTGAAGCGCGTGTTGTGCGGCGGCTCGGCCGTGCCGCTGGCGATGATCGCGACGTTCCAGGAACGCTACGGCATCGAATTCCTGCAAGGCTGGGGCATGACGGAGATGAGTCCGCTCGGCACCGTGTCCCGTCCGAAAAGAAAGCACGCCGCGCTCGCGCCGAGCGCCCGCCATGCGATCCGCGCCAAGCAGGGCCTTCCGATTTTCGGTGTCGAATGCAAGGTGGTCGGGTTCGATGGCAAGATCGCGCCACATGACGGCGTTACCCGCGGCGAATTACATGTGCGCGGGCCGTGGGTCATCGACTCTTATTACAAGGACGAAGCGGCGACCAAGGCGGCGTTCGACGCGGACGGTTGGTTCAAGACCGGCGATGTCGTGGTGATCGATCCCGATGGCTACGTCCAGATCGTCGATCGCAGCAAGGACGTCATCAAATCCGGCGGCGAATGGATTAGCTCGATCGATGTCGAGAACGCGGTAATGGCGCATCCCGACGTCGCCGAAGCCGCGGTCATCGGCCTGCCGCATCCGAAATGGGACGAGCGCCCCTTGCTCATTGTCGTGGCGAAGCAAGGCCGGTCGCCGACGTCAGGGGCGATGATCGATTTCTTGAAGGACAAGCTCGCCAAATGGCAATTGCCGGACGATGTCGTGTTCGTTCCCGAAATTCCGCATGGCGGCACCGGCAAGATTTTGAAGACGCGGCTGCGCGAGATGTTTAAGGAACATCGCCTCCCGACCGCCTGATCTCGGTGAGGTTTCGCCAGAAACGGCGCCGACTCCGGTAGAGCGCCAAATCCGACCATAGGCTTGGCTGCGCGGCGCCGCCGGTCCGCGCGCGGCGGATCGCTTCGATTTGGTTGCGAATAAGCGTGGCGAAGAAATCGGCCTGGCCGAGCGCCTCGATCGTCAGCACTCGATCCGCCGAACCGAGACGCGCCGCGTTTCGCAGCGGCGCCGGAATCGGGCCGTCATAGCGCCGCTCCAATTCCGCGAGCGCGCGAAGCGCTTCGGCCGCGTCCCTCAAATCCGCCTCCCTCGAACCTGGAGACAAGGATTTGGGAGCGGCCGCCGCTCAGATCAACGCATCCTGCGTAATTTATTTTGCGCGGGTCGCTACAGCCAACGCCATTGGCCGATGACTCGGCCCTGGATATAGGCCTCGTCGAGCGTGCGCTCGTAAGGATCGTACTTGGCGTTGTCGGAACTGATCTTGACGCGCGCCGGCTCGCTGTGCGGCAGGATCTGGACGCGTTTGACGACCAGGCCGAGCCCGTCCCAGACGACGAAAATTCCGGGCGGGCTGGGCCGCCGATCGCCGGTGTCGACCAGCACGCGTTGACCCGGCTGCAGCACCGGCTCCATGCTGTCGCCGACCACCGTGATGATCCGCAGATCGGTTGCCGGCGCGGTC
>JAATGI010000159.1 GCA_015654725.1 Rhodospirillales bacterium | reverse complement strand
TTCGAGCCGGCCAAGCGCGACGCGGTGACAATCGCGAACGCCGGCGCGCTCAAGATCGCCTGCGCGGAGGTCAAGGTGAGCAAGAACACCACCACCTTCGGGCCGATGGCGACGACGGTGATCCGCTGCCATTACGGAGCGACGGCGTGACGCGGCCGCATTGGCGCGCCCTTCTGATCGCGGCGGCGTTGGTGCTGATGGCGCCGCTGGTCGCGCGCGCCGATCCCTTTACCGGCGGCCACAACGCGCCGGCCACCGACGTCGCGAGTGCTTCGCCCGGCATGTTCGGCGGCGCGATGGCGCAACTCGCCGACGCGCAACGCCGGCTCAACGCCTCGATCTCGACCGCCTTTCACGCCGTCGAGGAACAGCATTCGCGCTCGGCCTTGGCGCTGATTCTGGCGCTGTCGTTTCTCTATGGCGCGCTGCATGCGATCGGGCCGGGCCACGGCAAGTCCGTGGTCGCGTCCTATTTCGTCTCGCGCCACGCGCGCTGGACCAGCGGCATCGTCATGGGCAGCATGATCTCGGTGATCCAGGGCATCACCGCGATCGTGCTGGTGGGCTTGCTCGCGCTGGTGCTGGAATGGAAGCAGTTCGACATTCTGAACCGCACCACGCTGGTCGAATTCATCAGCTACGGCATGATCGCGGTGCTCGGCCTGGTGATGTTCTACCGCGCCGCCACCGGCAAGCTCCACGCCCACGCGCATGCGGAGGAACAGATTGTCCTGGCGGACCACGGCCACGGCCACGACCATCACCGCCATCACGGCCACGGCCACGGCGCGCCTGCCAAGGCCGCCAAGCTCGACCGCCGGCTGATCGTCGCGACCGGCCTGACGCCTTGCGCCAGCGCCATCATCATTCTCCTGTTCGCGCTCGCCAACAACGCGCTCGGCCTCGGCATCGTCGCCGTCACCGCGCTGACGGCGGGCATGGCGCTGACCATCTCCGCCATCGGCGTCATGACGGTGCTCGGACGGCGCGCGCTGCTGGCGATGGTCGACAATGTCGGGATCGAGAGCCACCGCCTGGAGCGGCCGCTCGCGGTGGTCGCCGCCGCGGCCATCGTCGTGATCTCGGGCCTGATGATGTACGGCGCCTGGCTGCGCCTCTGATATGCACTCTTGTTATGTTATAACATTGCGGCCATTATTCCCTGAGACAAAGACGGGGAGGCCGCGATGCGTATTCTTCTGGTTGCGTGTTTGGCATTGTGTCTCGGCGCCGGCAACGCCGGGGCGGCGCCGGTGTCCGTCGTCGCCGCCGAGAATTTCTACGGCGATGTCGCGGCGCAAATCGGCGGCGCGTCCGTCGCGGTGACCAGCATCCTCACCAACCCCGACCAGGATCCGCACGAGTTCGAGGCCAGCCCCTCGACCGCGCGGGCGCTCGCGGACGCGCGCATCGTGGTGCTGAACGGCGCCGATTACGATTCCTGGATGACCAAGCTCCTGGCCGGATCGCCCAAGCCCGGACGCCGGACCATCGAGGTGGCGGCGCTGATGAAACGCAAGCCCGGCGACAACCCGCATCTCTGGTACGATCCCGCGACCATGCCGGCCTATGCCGAGGCGCTGGGCGCCGCTTTGCGCGCGGCCGATCCGGACCATGCCGACGCTTATCGGCAAGGCGCCGCCGCCTTCGTCGCTTCGCTCGCGCCGCTCAAGGATAAGATCGCGGCGATGAAAGCCGCCTTCGCCGGCACGCCGGTGACCGCGACCGAGCCGGTGTTCGGCTATATGGCGGCGGCGCTGGGCTTGAAAATGCGCAACGAGCGCTTCCAGATCGCGATGATGAACGACACCGAGCCAGGCGCCTCGGATATCGCCGCGTTCGAGAATGATCTGCGCGCCCGACGCGTCAAGGCCCTCTTCTACAACAACCAGACCGGCGGCGCGCTCGCGACCAAGATGAAAAACATCGCCGCGGCTTCGGGGGTTCCAGTCATCGGCGTCAGCGAGACCGAGCCGCCCGGTGCCAATTATCAGGATTGGATGATGGCGCAATTGACCGCGCTCGAAACCGCCCTCGCCGCGACGGTGCCGTGAACGCGATCGAGCTCGATCATGTGACGCTCGCGCGCGATGGCCGCACGGTCCTGTCGCGGATCGACGCGACCGTCGGTGCCGGCGAGTTCGTCGCCGTGCTGGGTTCGAACGGCTCGGGCAAGACCACGCTGCTGCATGCCATTCTCGGGCTGATCGCGCCGCGCGAGGGCGAGATTCGCGTGCTCGGCGGCCCGCCCAAAAGCGCCGCCACCGCCATCGGCTATCTGCCGCAAAAGCGCGCCGCCATCGCCGACTTGCCGCTGCGCGGTTGGGATTTCGTCGCCAGCGCCGTCAAGGGCGAGCGCTGGGGCTGGCCCGCCGTCGGCGCGCAAGACCGCGCCGACGTGGCGGCGGCGCTCAAATTGGTCGAGGCCACGGCGCTTGCCGACCGCGCGATATCGCGACTCTCGGGGGGCGAGCTGCAACGCCTGCTGCTCGCCAAGGCGCTGCTCGGCCGGCCGAAATTGCTGCTGCTCGACGAGCCGCTCATCAGCCTCGATCCGCGGTTCCAATTCGGGGCGGTGGCGCTGGTGCGGCGGGTGCAGAAGGAGCTCGGCCTCACGGTTCTGTTCACCGCGCACGATCTCAACCCGCTGTTGGACTCGGTCGATCGCGTGCTCTATCTCGGCGGCGGCGGTGCCGCGCTCGGCACGGTCGACGAGGTCGTGACCGGCCCGGTGCTGTCGCGGCTCTGTGACACGCCGATCGAGGTTCTGCGCATCCACGGCGGCATCGTCGTCGTTGCCGCGCATGGCGAGCTCGATCACGAGGCGCATCGCCACGACGCCCACGATGCTTGATTACGACTTCATGCGCACCGCCTTCGCGGCCGGCACCATCGTCGCCGTCGTTTGCGGCGCGGTCGGCTATTTCCTGGTGCTGCGCAATCTCGCCTTCGCCGGCCATGCCCTGTCGCATGTCGGCTTCGCCGGCGCCACCGGCGCGGTGCTGATCGATATCGCACCATTGTGGGGCCTGCTTGCCTTCACGCTAGCAGCGGGCGTGGCGATGGGCGTGTTGGGCGAGCGTTTGCGCGGCCGCGACATCGCCGTCGGAATCGTGCTGTCGCTATCCTTGGGCCTCGGCGTGTTGTTCCTCCATTTCTATACCTCGCACGCGACCCAGACCGTCGCGCTGCTGTTCGGCAATGTGCTCGGCGTCAGCAGCGCCAATGTTTGGAACCTGCTCGGCCTCGCGGTGGTGTGCCTGATCGCGCTGGCGGTGATTTCACGGCCGCTTTTGTTCGCCACCATCGATCCCGAACTCGCCGAGGCGAAAGGCGTGTCGCTGCGGACGATCTCGGTGTTGTTCCTGATGGTGGTGGGGCTGGCGGTCGCGGAGGCGACGCAAGTGGTCGGCATCCTGCTCGTGTTCGCGCTGATGGTCGGGCCGGCCGCGACGGCGCAGCGCTTGTCCAGCCATTTCCGCGCCGCGCTGATCTTGTCGGCGGCGCTGGCCGTGGCCGAGACCTGGCTCGGCATCGCGCTGGCCTACGAAACCGACTGGCCGCCGAGCTTTTGGATCACGGCCTTGAGCTGCCTCGCTTACGGCTTGAGCTATTTCGCATCGATGCCGCGTGCGGCGCGGGCGGAGGCGGAGTAGCTCCTATTCCGCGGCCACGCGCGGTGCCTCGATGAATTGCGACACCCAGCTTTTGCGGCGCCGCAGACCCTCGCGATACATCGCCTCGAACTCCGCGGGCGGGAAGGAATGCGTCGAGGGCCGCGCCACCAGCGCCTCGGCCCAGGCCTTGAGGCGCGGAAATTTCTCAATGACGCCGAGCGGCTTCACCCGGTCGAGATAGAAATAACGCTGCAGAAACGGCGCGTAGGCGGCGTCCACCAGCGAATAAGCGGCGCCATTGAAGAACGGTCCGGCGCCCTGTTTTTCCAGCGCCTTTTCGAGCCGATCGAACGCCACCGGAATCTGCTCGACGGCCTTCGCGAAATCGACCTCGGTCGCGGCATAGCCAGAGCCCGTCACGGCCTGCGAAAAGGTCGGCACATAATCGGTCCAGGCGCGGTTGATGGCGCGCGCGACCGGATCGGCGGGATGGAGACGCGGGGCGATGGTCTCGTCGAGAAACTCCACGATGGCGCTGGACTCGAACAGCGAGACGCGATCGTCGAGCCGCAGCACCGGCACCTTTTTGTGCGGGGAGATGGCGAGGAACCAATCGGGCCGGTTGTCCGGCTCGATATGGCGGAATTCGAACTCGATCTTCTTCTCGCGCAGCACGATGGCGGCGCGCTGCACCCACGGGCAGGTCTTGAAACTGACCAGCAGATATTTGGCCATGTCACCCTCGCGTGAAATTCGGATGCCGCCATGGTGGCACGGCGGCGGCGCCGGTTGAACCTCAAATTTACAGCCACCACGTAACGCGTTACAGTATCACGCGTTACAATAGGAGGCTGGGATGGCGGCACCGGCGGAAAGAATGAGGGCACTGCGCGAGCGACGCCGTCGGCAAGGACTGCGCGAACTCCGACTGATCGTCCCGGATGCACGGTCTCCGGCGGTGCGGCGACGGGTTGCGAAGGAAGTCGCCGCCCTTAACCAGGCCAATGAAAAGGACGCGCTGGATTGGATCGAGGCCGTCTACATGCTCGACGACGATGAAACGCGGTGACGTGGTAACCGTTGCCATAGGTGGCGATTACGGTAAGCCACGTCCCGCCGTCATCGTTCAGACCGATGCCCTTCCCGAAAGCCACGCGTCGACCATCATTTGCCAAATGACATCGGTGATTGAAGCGTCTCGGCACTTACGCGTCCTCGTGGAACCCGGCGCCGCTAACGGACTGCGTGTCCGATCGCAGGTGATGGCCGACAAGCCCATTGCTATCCATCGCAAGCGGGTCG
>JAATGI010000168.1 GCA_015654725.1 Rhodospirillales bacterium | reverse complement strand
TTGCCCCCGACCGCAATTCGATCCGCATCGAGGGCCAGCCGGTCGGCCATCTCGGCCCGACCGGACGGCGCGGCCGCGGCCTCGCTTTCGTGCCCGAGGAACGGCTGGGGCGCGGCGCCGTCGCCGAACTGAGCTTGGCCGACAACGCGCTACTCACCGCTTATCTCGACGGCAATGTCAGCGGCGGCATGGTCAAGACCGGCGCGGTGCGCACGTTCGCGACCGCCATCGTCAGGGACTATAACGTCGTCTGCGCCGGGATCGACGCCGAGGCCAAGAGCCTGTCCGGCGGCAACATGCAGAAATTCATCATCGGCCGCGAGATTTTGCAGAATCCGCGCGTGCTGATCGCGGCCCATCCGACCTGGGGGGTCGATGTCGGCGCGGCGCTGACGATTCACGAGGCGCTGATCCGAATGCGCGATGCCGGCGCGGCCGTGCTGGTGGTGTCGGAGGACCTCGACGAACTGTTCGAGATCAGCGACCGCATCGCGGTGATGAGCAAGGGGCGGCTCTCGGAGCCGAAACGCGTCGCCGACACCAATATCGACGAGATCGGGCTGTTGATGGGCGGCCTGTTCGCGGCCGAGCGCCAAGCGGAACCGGCCGATGCCGCTCGTTAGGCTCGAGCCGCGCGCGCAGGCCTCGCGGCTGGCGACGTATCTGTCGCCGGTGCTCGCCGTGGTCCTCACCTTGATTGCCGGCGCGGCGCTATTCGCGCTGCTCGGAACCGATCCGCTCGACGCCTTCCAGGCTTTTTTCATCGATCCGGTATCGAGTCTCTATGGTCTCGCGGAGCTCGGCGTCAAGGCGACGCCGCTCGTGTTGTGCGCGATTGGCCTCGCCATCGGCTTTCGCGCCAATGTCTGGAATATCGGCGCCGAGGGTCAATTCATCATCGGCGCGATCTGCGGCGGTGGCGTCGGCATTTATTACGAGCCGATGCTGGGGCCCGCGACCTTGCCGATCATGTTCGCGGCGGGTGCCATCGGCGGCCTGCTCTGGGCCGCGATCCCGGCGCTGCTCAAGACCGAATTCAACGCCAATGAAATTCTGACCAGCCTCCTGCTCACCTATGTCGCGAGCCTGCTCTTGAATTATCTGGTGCGCGGGCCGTGGCGCAATCCGCAAGGCTTCAACTTCCCGCAATCGAAGCCGTTCGAGGGCTATGCCATGATCCAGCCGTTCTTTCACGGAACACGGCTCGGCATCGGCAGCGTGATCGCGCTCGTCGTGGTCGCGGGCGGCTGGTTCCTGTTGTCACGGAGTTTCCTCGGCTACCAGATCAAGGTCATCGGCCTGACGCCGCTCGCCGCCACCTATGCCGGCTTCAGCCAGAAGCGCATCACCTGGTTCACGCTGATGCTGTCGGGCGCGCTCGCCGGCATTGCCGGCTTGAACGAGGTCGCCGGGCCGATCGGCCAGCTCCTGCCCAGCATCTCGCCCGGCTACGGCTTCACCGCCATCATCGTCGCCTTTCTCGGCCGGCTGCATCCGTTCGGCATATTGCTGGCGAGCCTGCTGATCGCGCTCATCTATATCGGCGGCGAGTCCGCGCAGATCTCGCTCGATCTTCCGGTCGCGGTGGTCGGCGTGTTTCAGGGCATGCTGCTGTTCTTCCTGCTCGCCTGCGAGATCCTGGTCCGCTATCGCGTGCGGCTTGGCCGCTCATCGGTTGAAAGCGTCGCCTGATGGACCAGCTCACCGCGATTCTGATCTCGATGCTGCTGTCGGCGACGCCGCTGCTGCTGGCGGCGACCGGCGAGCTGGTGACGGAAAAGTCGGGCGTGCTCAATCTCGGCGTCGAGGGCATGATGATCGTCGGCGCCGTCGTCGGTTTCGCCGTCACCGCCACCACCGACGACCACCCGCTCGGTATCACTTGCGCCGCCTTGGCCGGCATGGGCATGGCCGCGCTGTTCGGATTCCTCACCCTGTTCCTGTTGGCCAATCAGGTCGCGACCGGGCTCGCGCTCACCATTTTCGGCATCGGCCTGTCGGCGTTGATCGGCAAGCCCTTCATCGGCACGCCCTTGCCACGTCTCGCGCAACTCGACATTCCCGGCCTCTCGGATTTGCCGCTGATCGGCCCGCTGATTTTCGGCCAGGACGCGCTGGTCTATCTCTCGATCGTCATCGCCGGGCTGGTGTTCTGGTTCCTCACCCGCACGCGCGCGGGCCTGATCCTGCGTTCGGTCGGCGAAAATCCCGAGGCGTCTCATGCCCTGGGCTATCCGGTGCGGCGCATCCGCTTCATGGCCGTGCTGTTCGGCGGCGCCATGAGCGGCATCGGCGGCAGCTATTTGTCGCTCGCCTATACGCCGCTTTGGTCCGAGGGCATGACCGCGGGGCGCGGCTGGATCGCGCTGGCGCTCGTGGTATTTTCGACCTGGAAGC
>JAATGI010000193.1 GCA_015654725.1 Rhodospirillales bacterium | reverse complement strand
TGGCCGGCCATCATGTTGGCGAACAACCGGATCGAGAGCGTCAGCGGCCGGATGAAATAGGACAGGACCTCGATCGGCACCAATAGCAGCAGCAGCGCCTTGGGCACGCCATGCGGGGCGAACAAGGTGAGGAAGCGAAGGCCGTGGCGGGCAAAGCCGATCACCGTCACGCCGATGAACACGACGAGCGCGAGCGCGAAGGTCACGATGATGTGGCTGGTGAAGGTGAAGCTGTACGGAATCATGCCGAGGAGATTGCCGAACAGGATGAACATGAAGAGCGAAAAGACGAACGGGAAATAACGCTGCCCCTCGCGCCCGACATTGTCGTCGATCATCTGGGCGACGAATTCATAGAGCATCTCGGGCACCGACTGCCACCGCCCCGGCACCAGCGCCGCGCGTCGCGTCGCCAGCAGCATGAGCGCGGTGATGAGCAGAACCGCGATCGCCATCGTCAGGCCGGAATTCGTGAACGAAGCGTTCAGGCCGCCGATATAGATCGGCACTTTTTCAATGATGATGAATTGCTCGAGCGGTTTGATTTCCACCGATTCAGTCCCCGTTCTCGTCCTCGAACCCGACCTGTTCCCTGGGTACGCTCCGCCGGTAACCGACGCCCATGCCGAGACCGTTGAGCGCCCGGTACACATTCACCAGCCCGGCGGCGACGCCGAGAAAGAAAAACCCGATCGTCCCCCAAGGCCGCGTGCCGAGCCAGCGATCGCAGGCCCAGCCGATCGCGCCTCCCACGATCACGGCCACCACCAGCTCGACGCCGATCCGCAAACCCTGACTCAGCGCGCCGCCCTGGCTTGCGGCCAACCCGCTCCGTCGCGGTTCGCTGGCGGCGCCGCGCTCTTGCCGCGCCCGGGCCAGGCCCTTTTCCAGATCCCGCAGGGGTGCGTGCGGGTCGCGTTCATCCATAGAGCGAACCGTCCGCAATTAGGCGAAATCTCACCGCTTCAGCGCCATGCCGCGGCGCCGAAACGGCGCGACCTTAGGGGCGCCCGCCCGCGCGAGTCAAGCGACGCGAAGTCGCAACGATCACGCGGTTTTTCGCAGTTCCTCGGCCTGTTGGAGATCGACCGAGACCAGTTGCGACACGCCCTGCTCGGCCATGGTGACGCCGTAGAGCCGGTCCATGCGCGCCATCGTCAGGCGATGGTGGGTGACGATGAGGAAGCGGGTCTCGGTCGTATCGGCGATTTCGGCGACCAGGGCGCAAAACCGGTCGACATTGGCGTCGTCCATCGGCGCATCGACCTCGTCCAGCACGCAGATGGGCGCGGGATTGGTCAGGAACGCGGCGAAAATCAAGGCGAGCGCCGTCATCGCCTGTTCGCCGCCCGACAGCAGCGAGATGTTTTGCAGCTTCTTTCCCGGCGGGCTCGCCATGATTTCGAGCCCGGCTTCGAGCGGATCGACGGTGTCGTCGGTCTCGGCCGCTTCGCCTTCCTCGGTCCGTGGCCGTTCCAGCGCGAGATAGGCGCGGCCGCCGCCGAACAGGCGCTCGAACAATTTGCCGAAATGCTCGTTGATCTGGGTGAAGGCGGCGAGCATGCGCTCGCGGCCCTCGCGGTTGAGTGCGGCGATGCCTTGGCGCAGCCGCGCGATCGCCGCGGTCAAATCCCCGCGCTCGTGTGCCAGGCCGTCATAGCGGGCTTCGATCTCGGCCGCCTCGTTTTCGGCCACGAGATTGACCGGACCCATATTGTCGCGCTCGCGCAGAAGCCGCTCAAGCCGGGCCTCGAGTTCGTCCAGCGCAGGCGGTTCCTCGCGCGCGGCGCCCGGCTCGAGTCCGACGGTGGCGGCATCGAGAACCTCCGCCGGCGGGCAATCGAACCGTTCAGCGATCCGAGCCTCGACCTCGCCGCGATGTTCTTGTGCCCGATCGCGCAAGGATTCGGCGCGCACGCGCTCCTCGCGGGCGGCGCCGAGCGCGGTCTCGGCGGCTCGGCGGCTCGCCTCCGCTTCCTTAAGCCGGGTCTCGCCGATTGCCAGCGCGTCCCCGGCTTGGTCACGCCGCCGGGTCGAGCCCGACACGGTATCGGCGAGGTGCTCGCGCTCGGCGGCGATTTCGCCGGGGCGCCGATCGAGCGCGGCGATCTCGGCTTGCAGAGCGATCCG
>JAATGI010000055.1 GCA_015654725.1 Rhodospirillales bacterium | reverse complement strand
GCAGCGGCACCAGCGTGTCGCGGCCCATGCGTTCGCCGATGCCGCGCAGCGATTGTTCGGCGCGTTGCGCGCTTTCGCGTTGTTCCATTTCCGCGGCGATAACGGCCAGGACATCCGCCCATTTGGCGGCGCGGCGCTCCGGCACCGGCGACGGCGCGACTTTTCGGGCCGGCGGCGACGCGGTTTCCTGACGGCCCAGGCCATCCAAGGGCGCCATTACCGCCACACTCGGTTACCCCGGCACGCCACGATCAATCCGTGTCGAATTTCTTTCGGAGATAAAGCAGCAGGCTTTGCTCGTTGTAATCGTGCGCGTTGTCGGCCGCGACGCGGCCACCGATCAGCAGCAGCGGCGCGACCTCGTATTCCGCCTTCGCCGACAGGCCATAGATGACCGTCGTGACGGATTCACCGGGATAGATCGGCGCCACGCCGTTGGCGCCGATGGCGGCCGCCTGCAACGCGCCATCGATCGGGAAGTAGGGCGACGAGTTTTCGTGGAAATCCATCAGGCCGATCTGGCCTCCGACGGCGTAGTCGAGCTTGCCCCATTTCCCGGAATATTCGATCGGAATTGTCGCCTCGACGGCCGCCTGCGGGCTGAAATAACCACCCTGCCCGACGGTGTAATAATCGAGATTCCGCTCATAAGCCTGGGCCGAGAGATTGACGCCGACTTTGAGAGCGCCGGTGGCGGTGCGATAGAAGCGCCAATACGCCCCGCCCCCGGCATCCATCATGTAGTTGGACTGGACATGCGAGCCATCGAGGTAGGCGACGGTGGCGTCGCCGTAAACGCCGATCGAGCCGTCGTCGTAGCCGACATCGACACGCCCGCCAGTCTTGTTCACGCCGCCCCACGTCCGCCCCGAGAGCGGGTCCCTGACGCCCGCGAACGACAACAAGCTGTCGGCGACCCGTTCGCGAATGGCGGTCAGTTTGACCGCGGTCTGGTTGTCGAGCGGGAGCGCCCAAACCAAATGGCCGACGATGGTCGAAGTCGGGAAGCCGAGCGGCGTGGTGCCGAGTTCGGCGGCGAGGTTCTGCATTTCATAGCCGACCGATAACGCCGCCCCTTGCGCGGTGCCGTTGTAGGTCGGCGCGGTGGTCGCCAGCGCCGGCAGCGTCGCGTTGGTGCCGAAGCGGCGGAAGGAGTTGGGATCGGTGTTGTTGAGCTCGCCCGAATTGGCGTCAACCAGTTCGGCCTTGAGCGTGAGCTTGCCGGGGCCGATGGTGACGCCGCCGCTAACCGGCACCGAGACCACCGAGAGCTGGCTCAATCCGGATTCGCCTTCGACATTGCGGAAGCTCAGCCCGCCTTGGACATAGGGCCGCTGATAGTCCCTGACCTCCTCGATTTCGTTGGCGACCTGCTGCGCCAATTGCTGGTCTTCGGTGGGCGCGGTCGCGATCGACATCTGGGCCGCGATCTGCGGCACTGGATAGGCCGAGTTTTGGCCATAGGTGGCGCCGACCGGATAGGACGAGTAATAGGTCATCTGGCCTTGGTTCGCGGGTGGCCGCGGCGGCGGCGCCTGCCAGGTTTGCGTCGAGCGGAACGGATTGCCGTAACCGACGCCGGGGCCGGTATCCGACGCGACCGGGTAATCGCCATACTGATCGGGGCCCAGCCACATGCCGCCGTTGCGGCGCGCGAGCTCGGCCTGGGCGCGCGACAATTCCTGGAGCGCCGCGTCGTTGTCGCCCTGGGCGCGCGCCAATTCGGCCGCCAGGAGATGCAGGCGCGGATCGTTCGGCGCCAGCGAGAAGCCTTCGCTGAGCAATTGTTGCGCGCGGTCGTAATTGCCGAGCGCGATGGCGGCGCTGATGATGGCATGGCGCGCGTCGAGATTGCTCGGGTCGGTCCGCAAGATGCGGGCGTAGATCTGCATCGCGTCGCCGTGACGGCCGGCGCTGTCATAGATGCGCGCCAACGCGGCGAGCACGCTGGCGTCGCGCGACACCGCGAGTTCCGGCGCCAGCCGGTCGTAGGCGCCGGCATAATCGCCCCGGAGCCGGGCTTGGTCGGCGAGCTTGATCGAGGCGCCGCGATGAAGATCGGCCACGCTCGTCCGCTGGGCCGAATTCAGGCTGTTCGCTTGCCGGTCGATGCCGTTCAGAACCGCCATGAGCTCGTCGAGAGCGCCGGCGCGCAGCAAGATGCCGGCATATTGGATTTGCCCGTCGATCGAGGCGTTGCGCGCCGCCGCGCCGCGCATGACCTCCACCGCGGTCTTCGGATCGCCGATATCGACATAGGCCTCGGCGGCCGCGCCGATCACGCCCATATTGCCTTGGGCGCCGGCGACGATCCCATCGAGGATGCGATGGGCCTCGCCGAACTGTCCTTGTTGCGCCAGCTCGACGGCGTGGCGGGCGTCGCGGCGCGCGCGGCATTGCCGTTGCATCGTCGGGAAATCGGCGCCACGCCAATTCGGCGCCACGCTCGCGGCAAGACGAGCGGCTTCGTCGAATTCATTGTGCTCGCCGTACCAGATCGCCGCCGCAGCGAAGACATCGTCGGTCTCGTTGGGCGAATTGATCATGGTGACGATTTCGCGATCCGCGGCGCCGCGATCGCCGGTCCGCTCCAACAGGCGGGCGTAATCCAGCCTGATCCAGGCG
>JAATGI010000409.1 GCA_015654725.1 Rhodospirillales bacterium | reverse complement strand
GTCTTGCCGGCGACATCGTCGATGATCTGCGCGTAGATATGCTTCGACGAGCGGAACACCGAGAGACGCGGGCGCCCCTTGGCGCCGAGATGGACACGGTGGCGCACGCGCCGCGCGCGCCGGGCGAACAGTATTTTGGATTTGGTCGTCATGGCCGCGCTACTTCTTCTTGCCTTCCTTGCGCCGGACAGTCTCGGTGGAATATTTGATGCCCTTGCCCTTATAGGGCTCGGGCTTGCGGTAGGCGCGAATCACCGCCGCCACCTGTCCCACGCGCTGTTTGTCGGCACCGCTGATTTGGATCGCGGTCGGCTTCTCGCACACGATCTTGATGTCGCCCGGGATCGGGAATTGGATCTCGTGGCTGTAGCCCAATTGCAGCACCAGATTCTTGCCCTGCACCGCGGCGCGATAGCCGACGCCATTGATGTCGAGATTGACCTGATAGCCGGTGGTGACCCCGCGGATCATGTTGTTCACGAGCGCCCGCGTGGCACCCCATTGCATGCGCGCGCGTTTGGTTTCCGCGCGTGGCGCCACCGTGACCTTGCCGTCTTCGATCGTGGTCTCGACGTCGGGACTGAGCGTCATTTGCAAAGTCCCGAGCTTGCCTTTGGCGGTCAAAATCCGGTCGGCGAGCGCGACCTGAACGCCTTGGGGAATGGTGACTGGAGCCTTGCCGACGCGTGACATGATCGCCTCTCAGAATACCCGGCACAGAATCTCGCCGCCGACATTGGCGGCGCGCGCTTCGTTGTCCGACATGACGCCGCGCGGCGTCGACAGGATCGAGATGCCGAGCCCGTTATAGACCCGCGGCAAATCGGCGACGCGCGAATAGACGCGGCGGCCCGGCTTGGAGACGCGGGTGATTTCGCGGATCACCGGCTCGCCATCGACATATTTCAGCTCGATCTTGAGCTCGGCCACGCCCGGCCGCACGTCGGCGCGGCTATAGCCGCGGATATAGCCCTCGCGATGCAGCACTTCCAGCACGTTCGCCCTGATCTTCGAGGCGGGCGAGTTCACGACTTCCTTGTGCGCCTCTTGCCCGTTGCGGATCCGCGCCAACAGATCGCTCAAGGGATCGGTCATCGACATCGGCGTCGTCCCCTCACCAACTCGACTTGACCATGCCGGGAATTTGCCCTTGCGAGGCGAGCTCCCGAAGCGCGATCCGCGACAATTTGAATTTGCGATAGTTGCCGCGCGGCCGGCCGGTGATGGCGCAGCGATTGCGGATACGGGTCGCGGAGCCGTCGCGCGGCAGCGCCGCGAGCTTGAGGCGCACGGCGAAACGCTCCTCCGGATCGAGCGTGAGGTCCTCCGCGATATCCTTCAACCGCTTGCGCTTCGCCGCGAACCGCTTCACCAGCGCCATGCGCCGGAGATTCCGATTGATCGAGCTGGTCTTCGCCATGAAAAGTCGCTTTCTCCGCCTTCAGTTGACGAACGGCATGTCGAAGCCACGCAGCAAGGCCTTGGCCTCCGCGTCGGTCCGCGCCGTGGTGCAGATGATGATGTCCATGCCGCGCGTCTCGTCGACATTGTCGTAATTGATCTCGGGAAACACGAGCTGCTCCTTGAGGCCCAGCGCGTAATTGCCGCGCCCGTCGAAGCTCTTGCCCGAGAGGCCGCGAAAATCCCGCACCCGCGGCAGCGCGATGTTCACGAGCCGGTCGAGGAACTCGTACATGCGTCCGCGGCGCAGCGTCACCTTGGCGCCGATCGGGATGTTCTCGCGCAGCTTGTAGGTCGCGATCGATTTCTTTGAGCGCGTGATCACCGCCTTCTGGCCGGTGATGACGCCGAGTTCGCCCGCCGCGGCATCGACTTTCTTGGCGTCCTGCACGCCCTCGCCGACGCCCATATTGATGACGATCTTGTCGAGCCGGGGCACCGCCAGCTTGTTGGCGTAGCCGAACTCCTTCATCAGCGCCGGCCGCACCACGGTGTCGTAAAGGTCTTCGAGACGCGTCATGGGGTTCGCCTCACCGGTCGAGCACTTCGCCGGATCGCTTGGCGAAGCGCACCTTGGTGCCGTCCTCGAGAAACTTGAAGCCGACGCGGCTCGGCTTGTCGCTCTTGGGATCGGCAAGCGCGACATTGGAAATATGGATCGAGCCTTCTTTCTCCACGATGCCGCCGGGATCGCGGGGCTTCTGCTTGGAATGGCGCTTCATCATATGGACGCCCTGAACGACCAAACGGCCCTCATCCTTGAGCACGCGCAGCACCTCGCCGCGCCGGCCCTTGTCGCGGCCCGAAATCACCACGACCTTGTCGCCCTTCTTGATTTTGAATTTGATCGACATCGATTAGAGCACCTCGGGCGCGAGCGAGACGATCTTCATGAATTGGCGCGCGCGCAGCTCACGCGTCACCGGGCCGAAGATGCGCGTTCCGATCGGCTCGTTCTGCGGCGAGATCAGCACCGCGGCGTTGCGATCGAAGCGGATGGCGCTGCCGTCGGCGCGGCGCACTTCCTTGGCGGTGCGCACGATCACGGCGCGGTGCACGTCGCCCTTCTTGACGCGGCCGCGCGGGATCGCCTCCTTGACCGAGACGACGATGATGTCGCCGATCACGGCATATTTGCGCTTCGACCCGCCCAGCACCTTGATGCATTGGACGCGGCGCGCGCCGGAATTGTCGGCGACGTCGAGATTGGTCTGCATCTGGATCATGACGGCGCCCCGACCTGGCCGATCACGATCCAGCGCTTGCGCTTGGAGATCGGCCGGCTTTCCTCGATCCGCACCACATCGCCCACCTTGTGGGCGTTGCTTTCGTCATGCGCCGCGAATTTCTTCGAGCGCTTGATGAATTTCTTGTAGACCGGATGCATGATGCGGCGCTCGACGCTGACGATCACGGTTTTGTCCGCCTTGTCGCTGACCACGACGCCTTGGAGTACGCGTTTGGGCATTTCCGTCTCCGTCAGGCCCGCGCGCGCTCGGCGAGAATGGTTTCGATGCGCGCGATGTCATGGCGCACCGCGCCCATGCGCGCGGTGTTTTCCAACTGGCCGCTCGCCCGTTGAAACCGCAGATTGAACGTTTCCTTGCGCAACCGCTCGAGCTCGCTCTTGAGCTCGTCGTCGGTCTTGGCGCGGACATCGACGGCCTTCATGCCTTGGCCTCCTCGCCGACCCGGGTGACGATGCGCGTCTTCACCGGCAGCTTAGCGGCGCCGAGCAGGAACGCTTCGCGCGCGAGCGCGGCCGGGACGCCGTCGAGCTCGAACAGGATGCGGCCCGGCTTGACCCGGCAGACCCAGAATTCGGGCGTGCCCTTGCCGCTGCCCATGCGCACTTCGGCCGGCTTTTGCGACACCGGCACATCGGGAAAGACGCGGATCCAGACCCGGCCGATGCGGCGGATATGGCGGGTGATGGCGCGGCGCGAGGCCTCGATCTGGCGCGCGGTGACGCGGCCGGGCTCGACCGCCTTCAGGCCAAAGGAGCCGAAATTGAGGTCGTAGCCGCCCTTGGCCTTGCCATGGATGCGGCCCTTATGGCCCTTGCGGAATTTGGTGCGTGCCGGTTGCAGCATGACCTATGCCCGCGCCTGTTGCTGTTCGGCGACGCGCTTGTCCTGCGCCATCGGATCGTGCGCCATGACCTCGCCCTTGAACACCCAAACCTTGACGCCGCACGTGCCGTAGGTGGTCTTGGCGGTGGCGGTGCCGAAATCGACCTCGGCGCGGAGCGTGTGCAGCGGCACGCGGCCCTCGCGATACCACTCCATGCGCGCGATTTCGGCGCCGCCGAGGCGGCCCGAGCAGTTGATGCGGATGCCTTCGGCGCCAAGCCGCATCGCCGACTGCACCGCGCGCTTCATGGCGCGGCGGAACGCGACGCGGCGCTCAAGCTGCTG
>JAATGI010000349.1 GCA_015654725.1 Rhodospirillales bacterium | reverse complement strand
GCACCGGCGACGCGGTCGCGGCGGCGCGCGGTGGCCTCAAGAATTTTCGCGGCGATGTCGCGGTGCTTTACGGCGATACGCCGCTGACCACCGCCGCCACCGTCGCGGCACTCCTCGAGGAAAAGCGTCGCGCGCCGGAAGCGGCGGTCGTGGTCGCCGGAATCAGGCTCGCCGACGGCGGCGGCTATGGCCGCCTGGTGACGGCGAGCGACGGCAGCCTCGACGCCATTATCGAGGCGCGCGATTGCAGCGACGAGCAACGCAAGATCGGCCTCTGCAATGCCGGGCCGATGGTCGCGGAAGCCGCGACATTATTCTCGCTGCTCGAAACCATCGGCACCGACAACGCGCAGGGCGAATATTATCTGACCGACATCGTCGCGGCGGCGCGCAAGCGGGGATTGCTCTGCCGCGTGGTCGAAGTGCCGGCCGAGGAAATGGCGGGCGCCAACGATCGCGCCGAGCTCGCCCAGGTCGAGGCGCTGATGCAGAAGCGGCTGCGCGCGGCGGCGCTGGCGGCGGGCGTCACCATGATTGCGCCGGAGACGGTGTTTCTCGCCGCCGACACCGGGATCGGGCGCGATAGCGTCATCGGCCCTTATACCGTGTTCGGACCGGGCGTGACGGTGGGGCAGGGCGTCGAGATCGTCGGCTTCTGCCATATCGACGGCGCCAGGATCGGCGACGGATCGCGGATCGGGCCGTTCGCGCGCCTGCGGCCCGGCGCCGATCTCGCCGAACAGGTTCATATCGGCAATTTCGTCGAGATCAAGGAGACCCGGCTCGGCGCCGGCGCCAAGGCCAACCATCTGGCCTATCTCGGCGACGCCTCGGTCGGCACGCGCACCAATATCGGCGCCGGCGCCATCACCTGCAATTACGACGGCATCGACAAGCATCGCACCGAGATCGGCGCCGATGTCTTTGTCGGCACCAATTCGTCGCTGGTCGCGCCCGTCACGATCGGCGACGGCGCCATGATCGCCGCGGGCAGCGTCGTCACCGAGTCCGTGCCCAAGGACGCGCTCGCCTTGGGCCGCGCGCGGCAAACGACGAAACCGGGCGGGGCCAAGGCCTGGCGCAAGAAGCACGCGGACAAGAAAGCGCGCTGATGTGCGGCGTCATCGGCATCATCGGACGCGGCGAGGTCGCGCCGTTGTTGATCGCGGGGCTGAAGCGGCTCGAATATCGCGGCTACGATTCCGCCGGCATCGCCACCTTGCTCAACGGCAAGATCGAGCGCCGCCGCGCCGAGGGCAAGCTCGACCGGCTCGCCGAGCGCCTCAACCAAGCGCCGGTGCAAGGCCGGATCGGCATCGGCCATACCCGCTGGGCGACACATGGCGTGCCGTCGGAGAACAACGCGCATCCCATCGCCTCCGATCGAGTCGCCATCGTCCATAACGGCATCATCGAGAATTTCCAGTCGCTCAAGGACGAGCTGACGGCGCGGGGATATCGCTTCGAGACCGACACCGACACCGAGGCGGTGGTGCATCTGGTGACGCACTATCTGCGCGAAGGCCTGGCGCCGGCGGCGGCGGTGGCGAAGGCATTGCCCCGGCTCGAAGGCGCGTTCGCGCTGCTGATGCTGTTCGCGGGCGTTGACGATCTGTTGATCGGGGCGCGGCGCGGCAGCCCGCTCGCGGTCGGGTTCGGCGAGGGCGAGATGTATCTCGGCTCCGATGCGCTGGCGCTCGCGCCGTTGACGCGGCGCATTCTCTATCTCGAGGAAGGCGATTGGGTTGAGGTCACGGCCGCCGGCGCGACCGTGCACGACGCGGCCAATCGCGCGGTGGTGCGGCCGGTGCGCGAGACGGCTTTGTCGGGCGCGCCCATCGGCAAGGGCAATCATCCGCATTTCATGAAAAAGGAGATTTTCGAGCAGCCCGCGGTGATCGGCGACACGCTGCGCGAATTCATCAATCCCGCGACCGGGCAGGCGGTGTTGCCGAAGCTGCCCTTCGATCTGGCGGCCCTGCCGAAGATCACGATCCTCGCCTGCGGCACGGCGTTTCACGCCGGCCTGGTGGCGAAATACTGGATCGAGCGCTACGCGCGATTGCCGGTCGAAGCCGATTTCGCCTCCGAGTTCCGGTATCGCGAGGCGCCGACGGCGCCGGGCGGGCTGACCATCGTGATCTCGCAATCGGGCGAGACCGCGGACACGCTGGCGGCGCTGCGCCATGCCCGGGCACACGGCCAGCACATTCTCGGTGTCGTCAATCAAAGCGAGAGCACGATCGCGCGCGAAAGCGACATCGTGCTCGGAACCCATGCCGGGCCGGAGATCGGCGTCGCCTCGACCAAGGCGTTCACGACGCAGCTCGCGGTGCTGGCTTGTTTCGCGATCGCGCTCGCCCGCGCGCGCGGCGCCATCGATCGCGCGCAAGAAGCGGCGCTGACGGCGGCGCT
>JAATGI010000291.1 GCA_015654725.1 Rhodospirillales bacterium | reverse complement strand
CGACCGGCCCTGGCTCGGCGCACAAGGCCGATAGCGGGCAATGAGCATCCCCAATCTGATTACGCTGGCGCGCCTCTTGTCGGTGCCGGTCATCATCTGGCTGGTGCTGTCGGAGCAGTTGGTCGCGGCGCTGGTGCTGTTTATCTTGGCCGGCTTGTCGGACGCGGTCGACGGCTTCGTCGCCAAGCGCTTCGACCAGCGCTCGGTCTTGGGCGCGCTATTGGACCCGATCGCCGACAAGACCATGCTTGTGAGCCTGTTCGTGACCCTGGGCTTCGCGCATCATCTTCCCGACTGGCTCGTGATCCTGGTGGTGTTCCGCGACGCCATGATCGTCGGTGGCTTCCTGTTCTGGACCGCGCTCGGCCAGCGCATCCGCTGGGATCCGCTGGTGATCAGCAAGATCAACACCGCGGCGCAGATCTGCTTGATCGGCGTGACCCTGGGCCGCCTTGCGTTCGCGGTCGACGATTACGATCTTGGGTTGGCGTTGACTTACGTTGTGGGCGCGACGACGCTGCTGTCGGGGGGGGCCTATCTGGTGCGCTGGGCACGGACGCTTGCGGGAGCGGAGATCAACCCGTGATCGCGGGATCGAGACCACGGGTCTGGTTCTGGCTCGGCGCGCTCGCGGTTTTTTTTCTCGCGCTCTATCTGCTGAGCCCGATCCTGCTGCCGTTCGTCGCGGGCGGCATCATCGCTTATTTCCTCGATCCGGCGGTGACTTGGCTCGAACGCCGCGGCTTGCCGCGGTGGCTGGCGACCACCGTCGGCCTCGCCGTTTTCATCCTGGCGCTGGCGCTGTTGCTGGCGCTGATCCTGCCGCTGTTGCGGTTGCAGGCCGGCGAGTTGATCGACCGGCTGCCGGCGCTGTTCAACCAGATTCAGGGCCTGGTCGATCAGGCGATGCAACTCGCCGCGAAAAATCTGGCGGCCGCGGATTTTCAAAGGCTGCGCGATACCTTGAGCGGGAGCGCGGGCGATCTCGTCACCTGGGCGGTTCGGCAGGTGCAGACGGTCCTGACCAGCGGACTCGCGCTCGCGAACCTGCTGTCGCTCGTGTTCATCACGCCGGTCGTGGCGTTTTTCGTATTGCGCGATTGGCACCGCATCGTCGGCCATATCGATAGCTGGCTGCCGCGCAACCAGCTCGAGACCATCCGCGAACAGGCGCGCCTCGTCGATGCCATGCTGGGCGGCTATATCCGCGGCCAGTTGCTGGTCTGTTTCGCGCTCGCGATTTATTACGCCGTCGCTCTGAGCCTGATCGGCCTCGATTTCGGCCTGATTATCGGCATCCTCACCGGCGTGATCGCGTTCATTCCGTATCTCGGATTCGCGACCGGCCTCATTTTGTCGCTCGGGTTCGGGCTGCTGCAATTCGGTTGGGGGTGGGGCCTGGTCTGGGTGGCGGCCGTGTTCGCGGTCGGCCAGATCGTGGAATCGGTGCTGGTGCCCCGGCTGGTGGGCCATCGGGTCCAGCTGCATCCGGTCTGGGTGATTTTCGCCTTGCTCGCTTTCGGCACGCTGTTCGGTTTTCTCGGCGTGTTGATCGCCTTGCCCACCGCCGCGGTGGTCGGCGTCCTGGTGCGCTTCGGCTTGAGCCGTTACATGACCAGCCCGCTCTACGACACCCATATTCATGACGGCCGGGATCGCCCTTAGTTTCATGCTGGGCGATCAGCTTCCGCTCGATTTCCCCGGCCGCGTCTCCGTCGCCCGGGCCGATTTCGTGGTGTCGGCGTCAAACGAGGCAGCGATGGCCTGGATCGAGCGCTGGCCGGACTGGCCCGGCGCCGCGCTGGCGATTTCGGGCCCGGCGGGCGCGGGCAAGAGCCATCTGGCCCAGATCTGGCGGGAGCGCAGCCAAGCGACGGCCATCGCCCCCGACGCGCTGGCGGCGGTCGATTTGCCGGCCTTGTCGAGCGGCGCCCGCGCTGTCTTGATCGACGCCGCCGACCGCGCGCCCGAGCGGCCGCTGTTGCATCTCTATAATGGCTTGGCGGAGCGCGCCGGCCATCTCCTGATCGTGGCGCGGGAGCCGCCTAATCGCTGGAACATCCGCCTGGCCGATTTGCGCTCGCGTCTGGCGGCGAGCCAACATGTCGCGATCGGGCCGCCCGACGACGCGCTGCTCGCCGCTGTCCTGGTCAAGCTGTTCGCGGATCGCCAGCTCGCGGTGCCGCGCGAAGCGGTCGATTACCTGGTAAGCCGGTTGGAGCGTTCCTTCGCGGCGGCGAACGTGGCGGTGGCCGCGATCGACCGGGCGGCGCTGGCGCAGCGCCGGCGGATCAGCCTGCCGTTGGTTCGCGCCGCCATCGGCCTCGACGACAAAAATCCGGTCGAGCCCTAACCGCGCAGTTCCTTGGGCGTGACGAAGGCCACCAGCCGCGCCCCGCGCCGCGCCAACGACCCCCATTCCGTCGCGATCTCGAAACGCGCCAGCGCGGCCGTGGGCAGCCCTTGCGCCAGGCGATTGGCCAGCGCGCCGGTGGTCACGTCCGACAGCGTCTGGGCCAGTTCGTGCAGGCCCGGATTGTGGCCAACGACCATCACCCGCCGGACCCCTTCGGGGATTTCCCGCAGCCGCGCCAGCAGGGCGTCGCTATCGGCCAGATAGAGCGCCTTGTCGAACGCGATCTCGGACCGGCGCGGCAGCGCCGCCGCGACAATGTCCATCGTCTGACGCGTGCGTATCGCGGGCGAGCACAGCGCCAAATCCGGATCGAGCCCATGCTTCGCGATCCAACGGCCGATCGCGCGCGCGCCCTCCTGGCCCCGCGTCGTCAGCGGCCGATCGCGATCGGCCGTGCCGTCGGACTGCGGTGCGGCCTTGGCGTGGCGCAGAAGATAGAGTTCGCTCACGGCGACGGCGGTTCCCCCTCACGGCTGACGCCATGACATTGTCACGCGCTCGTTATAAACTTGTCCGCGCGTCGTGAAAACGGAGCAAAATTTGGCCGAATCCCTGACCGACTCACCGCTTGCCGGGATCCAACCCATCGGCGCGGACGACCCGGCCCGCTTCATCAATCGCGAGCTGTCCTGGCTCGCCTTCAACGAGCGGGTGCTGGCGGAGGCGGCGAATCCATACCATCCGCTGTTGGAGCGGTTACGGTTTCTGTCGATCTCCGAGACCAACCTCGACGAGTTCTACATGGTGCGGGTGGCGGGCCTGGTGGGGCATGTGCTGGGCGGCATCGCCGCGCCCAGTGCCGACGGGCTGGGCCCGGCGCAACAGCTCGAAGCCATCAATCGCCGTGCCGCGATTTTGATGCAGACCCAGCAGGAGACGTGGCGCGAATTGCGCCGGCTTCTGGACGAGGCCGGCCTGTCGGTCGTCGGTCCGGACGATCTGTCGGACGAGGAACGCGTCTGGCTCAAGGAGCGGTTCCTGGCCGATGTGTTCCCGATCCTGACGCCGCTCGCGATCGATCCCGCGCATCCGTTTCCCTTCATCGCCAATCTCGGCCTCGGCATGGTGTTGCAATTGACCCGCGAGGGCGAGCGCGGCCGGGACAGCATGCGGGCCCTCATCCTGGTGCCGCCGACGATCCGGCGCTTTATCCGCCTGCCGGGCAAAGGGCTCCGTTTCCTCCCGGTCGAGCAGATGATCGGGCTCTTTCTCGATCAATTGTTCCCCGGCTTTTCCGTCGTCGGCCAAGGCATGTTCCGGGTGTTACGCGACAGCGACGTGG
>JAATGI010000299.1 GCA_015654725.1 Rhodospirillales bacterium | reverse complement strand
GGTCTATCGGCGCAGCGCCGAATTCCCGCTTTACCGGATCGAGAAAAATCCGAAGGCCGGGCGCAAGCAGGGCGCTTACAGCGTCATCGCCGCGACCGGGCTGATTCTGAAGCGCGGCCACGATCTGAAGCGCGTCATCGACGTGCTGGAGAAGAAATTAAACCTGGTCTCGGGATAATAAAAGCCCCGCCGGAGCGGGGCTTTGTTTCTGTTGCCGTGAATAGCTCGGATCAATTATTGCGCGAGCCTGTGAGTTGCAGCACCGCAACAAAGATGTTGATGAAGTCGAGATAGAGGCGCAGCGCGCCGTTGACCGACTTTTTCTCTGCCGTCTCGTGATCGTCGGAGGCGTAATACATCTCCTTGATCGCCTGGGTGTCCCAGGCGGTGAGGCCGGCGAAGATGACCACCGTCAGAATGCTCAGCGCGAACTGCAACCCGGTGCTGTGCAGGAAGATGTTGACGACGCTCGCGATAATAAGACCGAACAGGCCCATCATCATGAACGAGCCCATCGCCGAAAGCGAGCGCCGCGTCGGGTAGCCATAGACGCTCAAGGCGCCGAAGGATGCGGCGGTGACGAAGAAAGCGCGGGCGATCGAGTTGCCGGTATAGACCAGCACCAGGGTCGAGAGCGATAGGCCCATCGCCGCCGAGAAGACGAAGAACAAAGCACGCGCCGTCGCGGCCGAGATGCGGTTGATCTGGAACGAGAAGAAGAACACCAAGGCGAGCGGCGCGAAAACGACGAGCCAACGCAGCGGGCTGACGTAGAGCGCCTCACCAATGGAGGTGAGATAGATATGGCCGATGCGCGCGACCGCCTGCCCCGGATCATTCGTCACCGCCAGCAGATTCGCGCCATAGGCGAACAAGCCGGTGACGGCGAGGCCGATCACCATGTTGTTGTAGACGCCAAGCATATAGGAGCGAAGGCCCTGGTCGATCTGGGCACGGCCGGCCTGGGGTACTGTCTGCCCCCAGCGGGCGGTGTTGCGGTCGAAGTCGGACATTGTTTCCTCGTGGGTTAGGGGGCTTGATCACCCCCGGCCGCCGAACTTTCGTCCGGCGAGAACATCGCCAACAATATGGCCCAGCGGTCAGAACCGTACAAGGCCGGCGGCAGGCTTCAGGACATTCCAGAACCTATAAATTTCGTAAGAATTGGGCGGGCTTGCGCCCCAGAATCCGCCATGTGCCGATGAGGCCCAGGGCAATCGCGGCGACGACGGCGGCAGCGGCGGCGCCCAAGGCTTGCGGCCAAAGCCAGAGAAAATCGAGTTTCATCACCAGCCGGACGACGGCGAGCGCCGCTGCGGAGCCGGCGATGACGCCGAAAAGCGCCGTCGCGAGGCCGATGAGGCCGAATTCGCAGACAAGCGAGGTCATAAGCCTCGCTCGCGTCGCGCCGAGCACCTTCAGCACCACGACGTCATAAAGCCGCGCCTGCTGCCCCGCCGCGATTGCGCCGGCCAGAACCAGCGTCGCGGCCAGGAGCGCGATCGCCGCCGCGCCCCGCACCGCCGCGGCCAATTCGTCGACCACCTGGCGGACCGCGTCGAGCGCGTCCTTGACGCGCAGGCTGACGACACCAGGATAGGTCGCCGCCACATCACGCACCAGCCGCCGTTCCACCGCCTCCGGCGGCGGCGGCGAAAACGTCAGTGTCGCGAGATTCGAATAAGGCGCACCCGTGAAGGTCGCGGGCGAGAAAACCAGCAAGAAATTGATGCCAAGATTGGCCCAATCCACTTTGCGCAGACTGACGATGCGCGCCTCGATCTCGCGGCCGAGCACGTTGACCGTGATGTGGTCGCCCAAACCAAGGCCGAGGCCCGCGGCGATATCCGCCGCCATCGAAACCTCGGGCGGCCCGGCATAATCCGGCGCCCACCAGGATCCTGCGACAAGCCTCGAGCCCGGCGGCAGCCTCGGCGCGAAGGTGATGCCGCGATCGCCCTGCAGGGCCCAAGCGACGTCGGCGCTTGGCGTCACGCTTTCGGCCGGGCGGTTCTGCAAGCGGACGATGCGGCCGCGCAGCATCGGCACGAGGTCGAGCTTGCCGCCTGGCGCGCGCGCCAGAACGAAATTCTTGAAATCCGAGGTCTGGGCCTTCTCGACTCCGAGAAAAAAGAAATCCGGCACCGCGCCGGTGCGGCCGCGGTTGAAGAGCGCATGCAGGTTGCCATCGATGAGCGTGAGAGCGACGACCAGCGTGAGCCCCAGCCCGAGCGAGAGGACGATGACCGGCGTGAGCGCGCCGGGGCGAGACAGATTGGCGATCGCCAGCCGCGCCGCGACATTTTGCGCCCGAAGCCGTTTCCCGCCGCCCATGACAAGCGCCGCCGCTCCCCGCAGCAGGGCGAAGGCCCCGAGCCCCGCGGAGAGACAAACCAGCCCCAGTTTCCGG
>JAATGI010000199.1 GCA_015654725.1 Rhodospirillales bacterium | reverse complement strand
GTATGGCCGGGGCGCCGCCGACATGAAGGGCGCCATCGCCTGCTTCGTCGCCGCGGTGGAGCGCTTCCTGGCGGCGCGCGCCGATGTCGCCGGCTCGATCAGTTTCCTGATCACCGGCGATGAGGAAGGCGTCTCGATCAACGGCACCAAGAAGCTCCTCGATTGGCTCGCGGCCAAGGGCGAGAAACTCGATGCCTGCATCGTCGGCGAGCCGACCAATATTCAAACCCTCGGCGACACGATCAAGATCGGGCGGCGCGGCAGCATGAACGCGACCCTGACCGTGCAGGGCACACAGGGCCATACCGCCTATCCGCATTTGGCCGACAACGCGGCGCATCGGTTGGTGACGATGCTGGCGGCGTTGCTCGGCGAAACGCTCGACCAGGGAAGCGCGCATTTCCAGCCCTCGACCCTGGAAATCTCGACCATCGATATCGGCAATCCCGCGACCAACGTGATCCCGGGCAAGGCGCGCGCCGTGTTCAATATCCGTTTCAACGACACCTGGTCGAGCGCCCGCGTGACCAAATGGCTGCGCAAGAAACTCGATCCGCTGGGCGGACGCTACGAGCTCGCGATCCAGGTCAGCGGCGAATCCTTCCTGGTGCCGCCGGGCGAGGTGAGCGAACTCCTGACCGGCGCGATTAAGCGCGTCACCGGCCGCGCGCCCGAACTCAGCACCACCGGCGGCACCTCGGATGCGCGCTTCATCCATCGCTTTTGCCCCTTGGCCGAGTTCGGCCTCGTCGGCCTCACCATGCACAAGGCGAACGAGTGCGTGGCGCTCGCCGATCTGACCGCGCTCACCGAAATTTACCGGCTCGTGCTCGAAGGCTATTTCCCGGCGCCATGATCGCGGCCCCGACGTTTCGCGAAGTCTCATCGGGCTTCCATGGCGCTTGGCGCTTCGCCCGGCTCGATCGCGGCGCGATGGCGTGGTTCGATCGCAGCGCCGAGGGCGCGAAGCGCTCGTTCTGGGCGGCGACGATCTGCTATCCGGGGTTCGTGGCGCTGCTGGCGCTGCATACGGCACCGGCGGATTGGGCGCGGGCGGGTGTCGCGCATATCCTCCTGGTCGAAAGCATCGGCTATGTCTTCGGCTGGGCCGCCTTTCCGTTGGCGGCGATGGCCTTTTGCCGCTGGCTCGGCCGCGAGCGCGAGGGTATCGGCTTCGTCGCCGCCTATAACTGGGCGCAGCTGTTGGAAACGCTGGTGTTCGTCGCGGTCGCGGCGATCGCGGCGCTCGATCTCTTGCCCGAGGGCGCGGCGGAAGCGTTGTCGGCGATGTCGCTGCTGCTGGCGCTGGTCTATGAGTGGTTCATCGCGCGGGTCGCGGTCGGCGGCGGCGGCGCGGTGGCGGCGATGCTGGTGCTGATCGATATCGTGCTCGGCGCCGGCTTGAGCCGTATCACGCAGGGGCTCTATTGAGTCGCCCGCCCGCGCGAGGATCGCCGGCGCCCGTCGGCGCCGCGGAAACGCTGCGCCGGCTCGCCGAGACCGGCGACGGCGAGCGCATCACCCTCGACGAGATTTTGCTGGCGCTCGGCAATCACGGCTTCGGGCTTCTGGTGCTGCTCCTGGCGCTGCCCAACGCGATCCCGGGCCCGATCATTCCGTTTTTATCGCTGCCCTTCGCGCTGTGCATCCTGTTGCTCGGCTATCAGATTTTGACCGGCGAGGCGCGGCCGCTGCTGCCGTCCTGGCTGCGCCGCCGCGCGATGAAGCGCGAGCACTTTCGCCGCTTCGTCGCTCGCGCCGAGCCGGCGCTGCGGCGGTTGGAGCGCTGGTTCAAGCCGCGCGCCTCGCGGCTGATACAAGGCAGCGACCGGCATCGCGTCCTCGGCGTGTCGCTGATCGTGTTCGCGCTGGTTCTGGCGTTGCCGATCCCGCTGGGCAACGGCCCGCAAGCCTTCGCCATCTGCGTCGTGGCGCTTGGCATGTTCGAGGGCGACGAGAGGGTAATCGGCATCGGCATTATCGGCGGCGCCGCGGCGCTTCTGGTCAATGCCGGCATCGTCATCGCCGGCCTCAAACTGGTCGAGGCGGCGAAGCATTTCTGGTAGAGCGCTTACGTTACGAATACTTGCCGGCCGGAATCACGCCGATACGCAAACCCATGGCTGCCAGAACCTTCGTCAGCGTGTCCAGGCGCGGATTGCCGTCGCGCGATAGCGCCCGATAGAGGGCTTCCCGGTTCAGCCGCGTGGTTTTGGAGAGCGAGGCCATTCCGCCTCTGGCTTCGGCGACATGTTTGAGCGCCGCCGTGAATAGCCGCATGTCGCCGTCCCGCAGGCATTCCTCAAGATAGAGCGCGGCAACCTTTGGATCCTTCAGCGCCTTACGGCGCGTTTCATCAAATGACCGGCTCGGTTTCATGGTCTCATCCTCGCTTCGTAATCGGCTAGATACATCTTGGCTTTTGCGACAGCCCGGTTTTGGTCTTTCTTCGTCGACCCGGCGAGCAGCAGAATGATTTTGCGGTCGATGACGCCATAAAATATGCGGTATCCGGGTCCGTAATTTTCTCTCATCTCGAACACGCCCTTGGCGTCCGCCAAGGATTTCCAGTCGCCGAAATTGGCATGCGCCGCCCGATCGATTTGAGCTCTCAGCCTCACCGATTGTCGTAAAGCACCTCGACCAGATAAAGCCCGTGCGCGGGGGCCATCGGGCCGCCGGCCTTGCGGTCGCGCGCGGCGAGCGCCTCGGCGACGCGCGTGGGCCGCCACTGATGCAGTCCCACCAGCTTCAGCGTTCCCACCATGTTGCGGACCTGATGATGCAAGAAGGAGCGCGCCTGGGCGGTGACGCAAATCTCATCGCCGTCGCGTGCCACATCGAGCCGGTCCAGCGTTTTCACCGGCGATTTCGCCTGACACAGGGAGTCCCGAAAGCTGGAAAAATCGTGCTTGCCGAGCAGCAGGCGCGCCGCCTCGGCCATCGCTTCGGCATCGAGTTCGGGGGCGACATGCCAGGCACGGTGCCGGTCCAGCATCGGCGGCGCGCGGCGATTGAGAATGCGATACCGATAAAGTCGGCTGCGCGCCGAGCGCCGGGAATCGAAATCTTCCGCCGCCGGCTCGGCCGCCAGCACCGCGATTGCCGCCGGCCGCAAATGATGATTGAGCGCGCCGCGGATTTTGTCGGCCGAATCCTCGCGCGGCAGGTCGAGATGCGCCGTCATGCCGAGCGCATGGACGCCGGCATCGGTGCGGCCGGCGCCATGCACGGTGATCGCCTGGCCGCAATAAAGCTCGACCGCGCGCTCCAGCAATTCCTGGACCGAAGCGCCCTTGGCCTGGCGTTGCCAGCCGACCAGGCCGGTGCCGTCATACTCGACCGTCAGCTTGTAGCGGGGCATGGCAGGATCGTGCCGACGGGAAGCGGATGGCCGCGCAGGAATTCCTCGGCCGGCATCGCGACGCGGCCCTCGCGTTGCAGCGTCACGAGCCGCAACGCGCCCTCGCCGCAGGCGATCGCCGGCTGGGGATCGAGCACTTGGCCGGGCTTGCCTTGGCCTTCCGTTGGTGCGGCGGCCAGCAGCTTGATGCGCTCGCCGCCATGGTCGAACCACGTCGCGATCCGGGGATTGAGCGCACGCACCAGGCGATCGAGTTCGATCGCCGGCTTGCGCCAATCGAGCGCGCCTTCCTCGCGGCGAAGCTTCTTCGCATATGTCGCGCCAGACGGCTGCGGGCGCGGCATGAGCTTTCTTGCCGCGAGTCCATCGAGCGCCTCGACCAACAGCCGCGCGCCGAGCGCGGCGAGGCGATCATGCAGTTCGGCGGCGGTCGCGCGCGGGCCGATGGGCAGGCGTTCGCTCACCAGGATCGGGCCGGTATCGAGCCCCTCATCCATTTGCATGATGGTGATGCCGGTCTCGGTATCGCCGGCGAGAATGGCGCGCTCGATCGGCGCCGCGCCGCGCCAGCGCGGCAACAGCGAGGCATGGACATTGACGCAGCCCAGACGCGGGGCGGCGAGAAGCGCCGGGGGCAGGATCAGGCCATAGGCCACGACCACCGCCGCATCGAGCGCCAGCGCGGCGAAGGCCGCGATTTCCTCCGGCCCGAGCCGTTCGGGCGTGCGGAGCTCGATGCCGTGCGGGTCC
>JAATGI010000264.1 GCA_015654725.1 Rhodospirillales bacterium | reverse complement strand
CGATCGGCCCCCACAGCAAAGTCCAGAAAGCGGCGGCTACGATGACTGCGATGCCGGAAAGTCCGGTGCTATGGCCGTAGAGCCAAGGCTCGATCGCCTGGCCGGTGGTAAGCTCGACCACTACGAACATAGCTGTGGTCCACAACAGCATCGACCAGCCCGGATCGACGGCAAGCGCCACGATCATCGGCAGCGCCGCGGCGGTGATCGGACCGATATAGGGAATAAAGCGCAGCAGCATCCCGAGGATGCCCCAGAGCCCTGGGTGCGGGACGCCGATAAACCACAACCCGCTGCCGACCAACACGCCGAAACTGGCGTTGACCGCTGTCTGTGCCAACAGATAGCGGCTAAGCCGTCTGGCGGCATCGTCCAGCGCTACGGTCGTGCGCCGAAGATCGCCGGCCCCGGCGAGCCGGATAAACCGGTCGCGCAGATCTTCGCGCTGGAGCAAAAAGAAGATGACGAAAACGACAATGATACCCGCCGTCACCAGGGGTTGAAGCAGAGGGGCGGCGGCTTCGTAAATGAGCTGTATTGGCGTCGATGCGGATTGGCGGATCTCGACGGGAACCGGGCTTTGAGGCTGAACGCTGGGCGGAGAGGCAGCAGGCTGATTCGCTGCGGTTTTGTCGCCCGTCTCGGGCTTCTCGATTTCCTTGCCGAGATTTTTCACCATCTTCGAGGTTCGGTCGATGATCCCGCCGCCACCCGTCGACGCCCGCAGCGAGTGAATTTTTTGCGCGACGTTGCTTTGATATTCCGGCAAATCCCCCGCGAGGTGCGCGAGCTGGCTCCCGAGGAATGTGCCGATGCCGCCAATTATTGAGAAGGCGAGTAGGACGGCCACAATTACCGCCGGCACCCGACCGAGGTGCCAACGGCGCAGCAGCAAAACCAGCGGCCCGAGCGCGAAACTCAGAAGGATCGCGAGGGCCACGGGAACAAAAACTTCCCGCCCAAAATAGAGGCTTGCAACGATGACGACCGCAACCGCCAAGGTCCCAAGGCTGGTTGGGGGCGTCCCGGAGGTCCGTATCTCTACCCGATCAGCGCCGCCGATCCGAGGCGAAACGTCATTTGCCATGATCGTCAGCCTTACTCGGAGCAGCGTGTCCGGCCGCGTCCGGCACGCTGCTACAGCCCAGGATGCGCTCGCCAGTCCTCGTCACGGCGCTTACCCCCGAGTGGCGCCGCGGCCGCGGCGATGAATGCGCCGATCAACATCGACACGTGGATTACGCCATCAGCCTGCGCCGCTGTTTTCGCCGACCGGCTTTCCTTGTTCGAGCGTGTGGCCGGTGAAGGTGCGCGTCTCCGGCGCGGGTATGCCGCTCGTCTTATATTCAGCCAGAATCGCCTCTTTCCGCGTCTTCAAGCGATTACCGAGCTCGTCCATATCGAGACCAGCAGCCCGGGCTTGGGAGAAGATTCCGTCCGACCGCCGTTCCTCCTCGTGAACGTGGTGCTCTATCTGTTCGGACAACACTTTGACCTTGGCGTCGTATAATTCCTCATTTGGTGCGCTGGCGAGGAGCTCGGCTATAAGCACCTTGCCGCCGTCGTGCTCGACATACCCCTCGTTCAGCAAGCCGTCTTCGACCTGTCCCCGGCAGGCCGGGCAGAAGATTTCCTCCTCGATCACCGTATGCGCGCTGAGTTCGGTGCAAACCTGCCGGACCAGGGTCAGTTTCCTGGCCGCGCCTTTGGCGGCTTCGAACTCGGCGAACAAATCCTCGACCTTGCGATGGTCTGCTTTCAACAGGGCGATGGCGTCCGGTTGATTTTGGTCAGGCATGACGGCTCCTTTGCGAAAGCAGTTTCCGACGTTTCGCGCCCTTCAACGGCCGATCGACCGGACGCCGCACGGTCAGCGCCCCGAATTGGAGTTGGCCTGGCCGCCGTTGCTCGAGCCCGGCAGCTGTTGCTGGCCCTTTTCCTGCGCGTGCTTGTTCGCCTCATGATGACCGATGACGCAGCCGACACCGGCGCCAAGAACGGCGTGATGGCCGGCAAGGTGACCCGCTACCCCGCCGATCGCGGCACCCTTTACGCAGCCGGCCGCTTGGGCCGGCGCCGCGACCCAGCCGGCCGCCATTAAAAAAGCGACGGCGGCCGGCAATAAGATGAATTTCATTTGAGTTTTCCTTCGGGACACGCACGGGTGGTGCGTGCAAGACCAACGCCGTCGCATGCCATCAGGTTCCAGCCGGGTTCCCGTCGGCTTCGGCCACTTGGGATCGTCTGGTTAATGCATCCTCAGTTCAAGTCGACCAGTATCCTCCAAGGCTCGTCTCGTTGCCGGCCTCCGAGCGCGGCCGCGGCCGCCGCGATAAATGCGCCGATCAGCATCGATACGCCGGTAAAGATCGACAGATACGCGCCGGCCTTTCGGACCGCGTCCGCATCAGCCTTGGCCCGTACCGTCACTTCGTCGACTCGCTTCTCGGCATCGGCCTGTTAAAGCCCGGCGCCCGCCCCCACGAGTTGAGTAAAATAGGCCTTGTCGGCCGGAACGTAGTCCTTCTTCACCCCGATCGCAAAAATGCGGGTGG
>JAATGI010000469.1 GCA_015654725.1 Rhodospirillales bacterium | reverse complement strand
GATCTCATTGGTACCCAACCCATCGGCCGTCAGCAAAACAATCTCGGCCCGCCACACATGCTTTTGCGGCGCGTTGCGGTTCGAGATCAGCCTTCGAAGGCGGCTCCGAACGTCAGGCGATACGGTGATCGAGATTCCCGTTCGCATGCCGCAGACTCGCACGCGCCAACCCATTCGGGAATCCCTTCCCGGATTCAAATGTCAGATTTTCACTACTAGCTTGTATGGCGTCCCACGTGTTCACCGCCTTATAGTCTATGTCGAGCGGTGAGCCGAAACTTCCGCCCAAACCTTCGACGAGACGGTAGTCTCCAAACACCGCCGCGCTGAATGGCTTTACGTACCCCAATAACCCTGAATCGTAACCTTCATCCTCGTGATACAGAATCGAATCTATGTTCTGAATTGCTTCCGCTGATAGATTCTTAGTGAATTGCCGGACGGGCAGATAGTAACTCTGCTTTTCCGAAATTCTCTGAAACAGGGCTATTGCCGTTCCCGGTGCGCGGGCGACAACCTGCCTGCAAAATTTCCGATTTCCGATCAGGAGCAAAAGTTCATGTGCATAGCGCGCGTGTCGGGGATAGGTATCCGGAGGAGGCCCGCCTCGGAACGCGCTGAAGGACATATCTGCGATCCTCTGGACCGAACGGCCAAGTTCGTCCGCGATGGTGGCCAGTTCTGCGTCGTCTCCGCGGACGATTATTCGATACATCACCATCGTGTAACGTTTGGCGTTGATTCGGCCGAACCTGGCTGGATTGAGAAATGCGAAATATATCCAAGCAAGGACAAGGAACAAAAAAAGGCCCCCGAGGACTCCTTGCCATATGACCTGATCGCTCAGGA
Source organism: Rhodospirillales bacterium (assembly GCA_015654725.1). Classification (GTDB taxonomy): domain Bacteria; phylum Pseudomonadota; class Alphaproteobacteria; order ATCC43930; family CGMCC-115725; genus JAATGI01. The sequence goes on along the minus strand of JAATGI010000469.1, from coordinate 4,666 downwards.
AATCCGGCAAGAGCCATCGTTCGGCGAACCAGATGTCTGATAATAGGACCAGGATGCCGATAGCGGTCGAAACCCAGTACGAAATAGGAATGAGCGGGATCGGCGCCACCGCTATGCGAAAGCGGTAACGAGTATCCGAGATCGTAAAAACGACGGCAATTAGAGTTAGCGCCGTTATAAATTCAGCGAAGCCAAAGAAATGTTCAGTGGATCCCCTCGATGGATGGACGAGACAAACACCAACGTAGGTCTGGCCGCATTTGTTGTTGGTCGTTCCACCGATCGGTACGGGAACGTTCGGCGACTGCGTTGCAAGAGATGACGCCCTACCTGCGCTGACGTTTTGCAGCGTCTGATTTGTATCGCTGACCCAAAGGAGCAACGGATCGTTGGACACATTCGTCCCCGAGAAGCGTTCACAATACCATTACATGCCAAATAGAGCCGGGCGCAAACCAAGTTGTGAACCGCGATGGTGACGCGGGATTCCCGGTCGCATATCATCGTGTCCTACTCCGTTTCAGAGGCGGAGAGGTTAGGAGCTAGATCGGCTATGCCCTTCACATCCCACACCGTCTCCCTTCCCACCGGCCCCGTCACTTATTGGACCGCGGGCGAAGGCCGACCGCTGCTTCATCTCCACGCCGCCGGCGGTATCGACATCTCCCGGCCGCTCGAAGTTCTGGCCGAGACGCGGCAAGTCTTCCTGCCGATCTTCCCCGGCTTCGACGGCACGCCCTATCACGAGGCCCTGCCCCAATCGATGGAAGCGCTGGCCGATCTCACCGCCGCGTTCCACGACGCGCTAATCGGCGCGCCCTGCGACGTGATGAGCTCGTCCTATGGCGGGTGGGTGTCGCTGTGGCTCGCGGTGAAATATCCCGGCAAGGTCGAGCAATTGGTGCTGGGTTGCCCGGCGGGTTTCCAGATCGACGGCAGCGGCTTTCCCGACATGGCCAACATCATTCGGCTGATGTTCGCTCATCCGGAAAAAATTCGGCCGTCGGCCAAGACGCCGGCGCAACGGGAGGCGAGCTTCAAGGCCCGGCCGCATTATCAAAAGGGCTTCGTCGCCGAGGATTTAATTCCGCGTCTCGGTGAAATTCAGGCGCGCGCGCTCATTCTCGTCGGCACGCTCGACCACACGCTGCCGAAGGAAGGCATGCAGCTCTTGAAGAGCAGGCTGCCGCATGCGCATCTGCATTATCTCTATGACGCGGCGCATGTGATCGAGAGCGATCAGCCCGAGCGGTTCCTGAAATTGGTCTCGTCGTTCCTCGATCGCGGCGACGCCTATATCGTGAATTTCGGCGCGGAGGCAGCGGCGGCGTCATGATCCCGCGCTATTCGCGCCCGGAAATGAGCGCCATCTGGGCGCCGGAAAACCGTTTCCGCATCTGGCTCGAAATCGAGACCTACGCCACCGAGGCGCTGGCGAAAGCCGGCGTGGTGCCGCGAAGCACCGCCACGGCGTTGCGCAAGAAAGGCCGCTTCGAGGTCGCGCGCATCGAGGAAATCGAGCGCGAGACCAAGCATGACGTCATCGCCTTCCTGACCAACGTCGCCGAGCATGTCGGGCCGGAGGCGCGCTTTATCCATCAGGGCCTGACCTCGAGCGACGTGCTCGACACCTGCCTCGCGGTGCAATTGCGCGAGGCGTCGGACATTCTGCTCGCCGATCTCGACGCGCTCTTGAAGGCGCTGAAGCGCCGGGCCATCGAGCACAAGCACACCGTCACCATCGGCCGCAGCCACGGCATCCATGCCGAGCCGACCAGCTTCGGCCTCAAGCTCGCGGGCTTTTACGCCGAATTCACGCGGGCGCGGGCGCGATTGGAGAATGCCCGCGCGGAGATCGCGACCTGCGCGATTTCCGGCGCGGTCGGAACCTTCGCCAATGTCGACCCCTCGATCGAGGATTATGTCGCCAAGAAGCTCGGCCTCGCGCCCGAGCCGATTTCCACACAGATCATTCCGCGCGACCGTCACGCGATGTTCTTCGCCACGCTCGCGGTGATCGCGAGCTCGATGGAGCGGCTCGCCACCGAAATCCGCCATCTCCAGCGCACCGAGGTAAGCGAGGCCGAGGAATATTTCTCGCCGGGTCAGAAAGGCTCCTCGGCGATGCCGCATAAGCGCAATCCGGTGCTGTCGGAAAACCTCACCGGCCTCGCGCGCCTGATTCGCGGCATGGTGATTCCGGCCCTGGAAAACGTAGCGCTCTGGCACGAGCGCGACATTTCCCATTCCGCGGTCGAGCGCAACATCGCGCCCGACGCCACCATCGCGCTGGATTTCGCGTTGGCGCGCCTCGCCGGCATTATCGACAAGCTGGTGATCTATCCCGAGGCGATGAAACGCAATCTAGACCGGCTCGGCGGGCTGGTTCATTCCGAGCGGGTGCTGCTGGCGCTGACGCAAAAAGGCATGAGCCGCGAGGACGCCTATCGCGCGGTCCAGCGCAACGCCATGCCGGTCTTCGAGGGCAAAGGCAAATTCCTCGATCTCCTGAAAGCCGACCCCGAGGTGGCGAAACGCCTGTCGGCGAAGGAACTCAAGTTGCTGTTCGACGACGCGCATCACCTGAAGCATGTCGATACGATCTTCAAACGCGTGTTTGGCTGACCTTCGCCTCAACCCTCTCCCGTTCGCGGGAGAGGGAGTCGATCCGCGAAGCGGTTCGACGGGTGAGGGCTATTTCGGCGCGCCCAATTGCTCCTTGGCCTGGTCCGTCGCTAGTTGCAGTTCGATATCGATCTGCGCCTTGTCGACGCCCTTGGGCGCCAGATCGGCGACCAGTTTCGCCATCACCTCGCGCTCGCCGCCTTTTTGCAATTCGGCCGCGACCACGCTCGCGGCATAGCGCTCCGCGTCCGGTCCCGCCAAGCCAAGCAGCCCGGCCGCCCACATCCCCACGATCTTGTTGCGCCTCGCCATGACCCGGAAGGCGAATTCCTGTTCCCGCGAATATTTGCGCTCGAAACTTTGCTCGCGTTCGTCGAAACTGCTCATATCGAACCCCTGTCTGTTGGCGCCATCTTAAGCGATCCGCCACTTGCGATGAACCGGGAATGTGCACGCTGATCCTGTTGCGGCGGCCGGGGCATGACTGGCCACTGATCCTCGGCGCCAACCGCGACGAGATGGTCGCGCGGCCGTGGCGCCCACCGGCGCGGCATTGGCCCGACCGGCCCGAGGTGGTGGCGGGGCTGGACGCGCTTGCCGGCGGCTCCTGGCTCGGCATCAACGACCACGGCGTCGTCGCTGGCATTCTCAATCGCGTCGGTTCGCTCGGCCCCGCGCCGGGTCAGCGCTCGCGCGGCGAACTGGTGCTGGAAGCGCTCGACCATGCCGATGCCGACGAAGCCGCGGCGGCGCTGGGCCGCATCGAGCCGCGCGCCTACCGGACCTTCAACATGATCGTCGCCGATTCGCGCGACGCTTTCTGGCTGCGCCATGCCGACGAACAGGGCCGCGATCCGGTCGAAATCCATCCGATCAAGGACGGCCTGTCGATGATCGCGGCGGGCGAGCTGGACGATCCCGATTTTCCGCGACTCGCCCGCTACCGCCCGCGTTTCATGACCGCGACACCGCCCGACCCCGCGCAGGGCGATTGGGCGGCATGGCAGGCGCTGTTGAGCGACGATGGCGGCGATGCCAGCGCGGGCCCGAATCGCGCTTTGCGCTTCACCACCGATCGCGGCTTCGCCACGGTGTCGAGCGCGCTTATCGCCCTGCCCTCGTCCGAGCAGCCCAATCTCAAGCCAATATTCCGATTCGCGTCGTATCAACCCGAGACGACGCCGTGGGAAGACGTGGCCTTGTAGCCTGCCGCGATTGTTTCCCGGCTTGACGCTTGCTATAGAATCGAGGCTCCCTTCGAGCGAGGTGCGGCCATGACACGGCGCAAGCAGATCTACGAAGGCAAGGCCAAGGTTCTGTTCGAAGGCCCCGAGCCCGGCACCATCGTGCAATATTTCAAGGACGACGCCACCGCCTTCAACAATCAGAAGCGTGGCACAATCACCGGCAAGGGCGTGCTCAACAACCGCATCAGCGAGTATCTGATGATGCGGATCGCCGAGATCGGCATACCCACGCATTTCATGCGCCGCCTCAATATGCGCGAGCAATTGGTACGCGCGGTCGAGATCATTCCGCTCGAAGTGGTGGTTAGGAACGTCGTGGCCGGGTCGCTCGCCAAGCGCTTCGGCCTCGAGGAAGGCACGCCGCTCGCGCGCTCCATCGTCGAGTTCTATTACAAGAGCGACGCGCTCGGCGATCCGATGGTGTCGGAGGAGCACGTCACCGCGTTCGGCTGGTCGAACACGCACGAGCTCGACGAGATGATGCAGATGTCGCTACGCATCAACGATTTCCTTACCGGCCTGTTTCTCGGCATCGGCATCCGGCTGGTGGATTTCAAGCTCGAATTCGGCCGGCTCTACGACAAGGGCGAGGCGCGCGTGGTGTTGGCCGACGAAATCAGCCCCGACAATTGCCGGCTGTGGGACAACAAGACCAACGAGAAGCTCGACAAGGATCGCTTCCGCCGCGATCTCGGCCGGGTCGAGGAGGCTTATCAAGAGGTGGCGCGCCGCCTCGGCATTCTACCCGAGGCCGGCCCGGTCGATTTGCGCGCCTCCGACGCAATTCAGTGACG
>JAATGI010000275.1 GCA_015654725.1 Rhodospirillales bacterium | reverse complement strand
GAGGCCGCCGCGTCGCTGTATCGACCGGGCTTGGCCGCGACCCTCGACGCGCCCGCGGCGCGGCCTTTGGCGACCGCCGGCGCGCTTGAGCAGCGCTTTCCCCTCGGCGCGGCCTGCGCGCAATTGCACGAGACCTATATCGTGGCGCAGACCGAGGATGGCATCGTCATCGTCGATCAGCATGCCGCGCATGAGCGTCTCGTTTATGAGCGCATGAAGGCGGCGCTCGACGCGACCGGGGTCGCGCGCCAGATGCTGCTACTGCCCGAAGTGGTCGAGCTTGACGAAGCCGGCGCCGACCGCCTCGCCGCGCGCGGCCCGGAACTCGCTGAACTCGGGCTGGTGGTGGAGAAATTCGGCCGCGGCGCCGTCGTGGTGCGCGAGGTGCCGGCGCTCCTGGGCGAGATCGATGTCGCGGGGCTGGTGCGCGATTTGGCCGACGAGTTGGCCGAGCTTGGCGACGCCCTGGCCTTGAAGGAAAAGCTCGAAGACGTCTGCGGCACCATGGCCTGTCACGGCTCGGTGCGCGCCGGCCGCCGCCTCAACCAGGCCGAGATGAACGCGCTCTTGCGCGAGATGGAGGCGACGCCCCATTCCGGCCAATGCAATCACGGCCGCCCCACCTACGTCGAATTGCGTTTGGCCGATATCGAACGGCTGTTTGGAAGACGATGACAACTAAACGAGCGTCACAGAGATTTGAAGGCGGCGTTTAAGGCCTGCGCGACAATCAAAAGGAGATGCACGCACCATAGGTGTCCGGCCGCACGAAATTGCTATAGTCGCGCCGGCAACGAGGAGGAAAAAGCATGCCTGAACTTTCGGGAAAGATCGCCATCGTCACCGGCGGCAGCCGCGGCATCGGCCGCGCCATCGCGCATGATCTCGCGAAGGAAGGGGCGGCGGTGATGATCGCGTCGCGCGATCCGGCGGCGCTCGAACAGACCGTCGGCGAGATCAAGAACGCGCGGGGGCGCGCCGCTTCGATCGCGCTCGATCTGCGCCTGCCCGAGACGCCGGCAAAGCTGGTAAAGGCCGCGATCGACGAATTCGGCGGCCTCGACATCGTCGTCAACAACGCCGGCGCCACCCAGCGCGGCGATTTCCTTTCGCTCACCGACGAGCAATTCATCGACGGCTTCGCGCTCAAATATTACGCGGCGGTGCGCACCACCCGCGCCGCCTGGCCGCATTTGAAGGCGCGGCACGGCTCGGTCGTCAACGTCATCGGCGCCGGCGGCCGCACCCCGGGCGCGCATTTCGCCATCGGCGGCTCGGTCAACGCCGCCTGCCTCGCCTTCACCAAGGCGATCGCCGAGCTCGGCATCGCCGACGGGGTTCAGGTCAATGCCGTCAATCCCGGCCCGGTCCGCACTGACCGGCAAATGGTCTGGCTCGAGGAAGCGGCCAAGAAGGAAGGCATCAAGCTCGACGAGGTGATCGCGCGCACGGTGAAAAATTCCAAGATCACGCGCATGGGCGAGCCCGAGGACATAGCCTATCTCGTCAGCTTCATCGTCTCCAAGAAGGGCAGCCTGTTCCAAGGTTCGTTGATCGACATGGAAGGCGGCTCGACCAAGACGATCTAAGTCGAACCTCGACGACGCCCCTCCCAACCCTCCCCCGCTCGCGGGGGAGGGCCGACAACGCGACGCGTTGGCGGGTAGGGGCTATTTCCGGTCGTATCTCAGAAAACAAATCGCCGTCTTGCCATAGCGCCGCTCGTCGAGCGGTGAAAATCCGTGGGGCGGCGTAAAATTCCGTTTCGCCGGCAGTTCGACCGCGATCACCGCGCCCTCGGCGATCCAGCCTTTCTCGGCGAGCGCCTCCAGCGCCGCCGCCGCGACATTCTCGCCGTAAGGCGGATCGAGAAACACCAGATCGCAAGGCCCGTCGGCGCGAGGCGGGCGGGTGGCGTCGGCGGCGAGAACGCGGGCGTTCGCGTCCTCGCGCAGCGATTTAACGTTGGCGGCGAGCAAGGCGCGGGCATCGCGATCGCGTTCCAGGAAAATCGCGTCCGCGGCGCCGCGCGACAGGGCTTCGAGGCCGAGCGCGCCGGTACCGGCGAAGGCATCGAGCACATGCGCGCCCTCGATCAGCTCGCGTGTCGAGAAGCGCGCATGGGCGAGAATGTCGAATAAGGCCTCCCGCGCGCGGGCCGAGGTCGGGCGCACAGTCTCGCCCTCGGGCGCCGCCAGTACGCGGCCCTTATGCCTGCCCGCGACGATCTGCATGGGCCTTGAAGGATACGCCCAACTGCTCGCGCAACACGCGGCGCGGCACTTCCTCGCCGGCGCCGCGCGGCAGCTCGCCCAGTTGGAACGGGCCGTAAGCGACGCGGATCAGCCGCGTCACATCGAGGCCGAGATGCGCCATCACTTTCCGAATCTCGCGGTTCTTGCCTTCGCGCAGGCCCATGGTGAGCCAGGCATTGGCGCCCTGAACGCGGTCGAGCACCGCTTCGATCGCGCCGTAATCCATGCCGTCGACGCGCAGGCCCGGCTTCAGCGTGTCGAGCCGCGCTTGTGTCACTTCGCCATGGACCCGGGCGCGATAGCGCCGCAGCCAGCCGCGCGACGGCAATTCCAAGTCCCGCGCCAATTCGCCGTCATTGGTCAGGAGCAGCAGCCCTTCGGAATTGAGATCGAGCCGCCCGACCGAGACGACGCGCGGCAAGCCCGGCGGCAGCTTGTCGAAAATCGTCGGCCGGCCCTTCTCGTCCTTGCGCGAGGTCACCAGGCCGGCGGGCTTGTGATAGCGAAAGAGCCGGGTCGGCTCGCGCGCCGGGATCGGCTTGCCGTCCACCAGGACGCGGCTTCGCGGCTCGACATCGCGCGCCGGGCTGGTCAGCACATCGCCATCGATCGTGACGCGGCCCTCCGCGATCCAGCGTTCGGCCTCGCGGCGCGAACACAGACCGGCGCGCGCCAGCACTTTGGCGATGCGCTCGCTCATTTTCGCGTCTTGGACGCGGCCTCGACGAAGGCCGTGAAAATCCGCGTATCGCCCGCGCTCAGCGCGTATTCGGGATGCCATTCGACGCCGATGACGAAGCGCCGGCGCGGGTCCTCGATGCCTTCGACGATGCCGTCGGGGGCGCGCGCGTCGATGGCGAGGCCGGGTGCTGCATCCTTCACCGCCTGATGATGCGCGCTGTTGACCGCCATTTCGTCCATGCGCGTGACACGATGAAGCAGCGTGCCGGGCTCGATACGCACCTTATGGCCCGGCTCGGTGCGCGGATTGGGCTGCTCATGTTCGAGCGCGCCCGGCCAGTCGTCGGGAATGTGCTGGATCAGTGTGCCGCCCAGCGCCACGTTCAGAAGCTGCATGCCGCCGCAAATGCCCAAGACCGGCCGGTCGGCCGCGACCGCGCCCATGGTGATCGCGAGCTCGAACGCGGTGCGGCGATCCTTGGTGGTAACGGTCGGATGCTTGGTCGCGGCGCCGAACAGCGCCGGATCGACATCGAAAGCGCCGCCGGTGACGACGAGGCCGTCGATCAGCGCGAGATAGTCCGCCGCGCGTTCCGGCTCATGCGGCAGCAGAACGGCCAAGCCGCCGGCCCGCGCCACCGCGCCGCAATAATTCTCGCGGATCGCGTACCAGGGCTGGGTCTTGGAGTAACCGCCCGGCGGCTCGGAATCGAGCGTCAGGCCGATGATCGGGGGCGCCATGCTTGCTTGTCCTCGCGCGCGATTCTAGGGTCGATGCGATCCGCCCGCAATGGAAGGACAGCGTATGCCACCGCCACCGGGACGGCGGTTCGTCGCCCGCGATTTTCCGCCGCGCACCTACGACATCGATTTCGCCGGCATCGTCAACAACGCGGTCTATATCCGCTGGCTTGAGGATTTGCGCCTGGCGCTGATGGAAGAAGCCTATCCGATCGAGCGCGCCTTGAAGGACGACGTGGCGCCGATCCTGCTTTCGACCAAGATCGATTACGCGCGCCCGGTGACGATCGAGGACAAGGTCGTGGGCCGCATGTGGGTCCCGCGCATGGAGCGCGTCAAATGGCATGTCGCGGCCGAATTCACCGTCGGCGAGCGGGTCCATGCCGGCGCCGAGCAGGTCGGGCTTTTCATCCGGCTCTCGACCCGGAAACCGATCGCGCCGCCCGAGCAATTGCGCGCCCATTACGCGGCGGATTTCGCGCCATGACATCCTTCATGTCGCTGGCGCTTGCCGAGGCCGAGCGCGCTGGGGCGCGCGGCGAGGTGCCGGTGGGCGCGGTGCTGGTCGATGCCGGCAAGGTCGTCGCGGCCGCGGGCAACCGCGTCGAGGCGCTCGGCGATCCGACCGCGCATGCCGAG
>JAATGI010000113.1 GCA_015654725.1 Rhodospirillales bacterium | reverse complement strand
TGCGCGGCGAGCAGAGTGCGCTCGGCATCGAGCACCGTGACAAATTGTTCGACGCCGTCGCGGTAGCGGCTGCGGGCAAGCTCGAGCGCCTTGCCGGCGTGATCGACCTGTTGCAGCAGTTCGCGATGCCGCGCCGCTTCCGAGCGATAGGCGACGAGCGCATTGACGACGTCGTGCCAGGCTTTCAGCACCGTCTCGTGATAATTGATCCAAGCTTCTTGCTGCTGCGTCGTGCGCAGATTGAGCGTCGAGGTCAGCTTGCCGCCTTCGAACAGCGGCATGGTCACGCCCGGCCCCAAATTATATTCGAGCGACGAACCTTTCCAGAGACTCTTCAGATCGAGCGCCTGGAAGCCGACGGTGCCGTTGAATGTCACGGTCGGATAGAACTCAGCTTGCGCAACGCCGATGTCGGCGGTCGCCTCGTGCAATTGCGCCTCAGCGGCGCGAACGTCGGGACGCCGGCGGGCGAGGTCCGACGGGATGCCAACGGGCAGGCGCGGCGGGGGCGGCGGAATGGCGCCGTGTGAAATGAGTTCGGCGGCGAGGCCGCCCGGCGGCTCGTCGAGCAACAGGCTGATGGCATTGATCGCTTCGGATTCCTGGCGCTCGAGATCGGGGATCGTCGCCCGCAAGGAATCGACCTGCGCCGCGGCATTCTCGACATCGAGGCCGGTGACGACGCCGGTCTTCTCCCGATCCTTGGTGATCTGGAGGATGTCCGTCTCGGTCTTGACGTTGTCGCGCGCGATCCGGATCTGCTCCTGAATGCCGCGCAGTTGCACGTAATCGCGCGCCACTTCGGCCAGCGCCGAGACGAGCGCGCCGCGCCGCTGGTCGGCGGCGGCATCGGTATCGGCATCGGCCGCTTCGATCTGGCGGCGGACATGGCCCCAGATATCGAGCTCCCAGGAGGCATCGAAACCCTGTTGGAGCAGGTTGAAGGGCTCAAGCGCGGCAGGAGGGAGCGAATCGCCCGCAACGCCCTCGATGACGCTGTTGCTGATCTGGTAGCGCTTGTAGGAGCCGTTGTCATCGAGCGTGGGAAACAGCGATGAGGCCGTGACGCCGCGCTGATAGCGGCTCTCGATCAGCCGCAGCGTCGCCGTGCGCACATCGAGATTGGCCGCGGCCACGTGCCGCTCGAGCACAATCAGCTCGCGATCGTGAAACAGCGCCCACCAGTCGGGATCGACCGGCGCGACATCGGCGCGGGTGGAAACCGGCGGCCGATGCGAGGCGCCGGCAAAGAAAGATCGCGCCGGCAGGCTTGGGTCCGGCTGAACGAAATTCGGTCCGACGGCGCAGCCGGCAAGGGCAAGCGCCAGGAACGCGCCGGTCATCAGCCGCGAAGTTTTCACGCTAAATCACCCCCGCATAATCTTATTTAAACCAATCACCGCGAAGCCAAACGGCGTTTCGCGCGATCCGGTATGTTTGTTGTTCTGTGTGGCTCCCGCGCCGCAGACGCGCTCAATGGCCACCCCCTCCGCCGCGGCCGCCCTTGATGGGCGACAGCATGAAGCAGAGCGGCACAAGTGCGAATGCGACGATGGCGCAGCCCTTGAACACGTCGGAATAGGCCATCACCGCAACCTGCTGCAGGAAATCTTGATAGACGTGTCCGAGCGCCAACTGATACGCCTGCGCCGCCGGATGGCCGATGGCTTCAAGCGAGGCCTGATAACGGGCGACCAACTGCTTGAAAGGTTCCCAGAACGGGTTTGCCCATTGCGAGAGATAGGTCTGATGCAACTGCGAGCGTTGCTGGATCATCGCCGTTGACATCGCGATGCCGATCGAGCCCGCGACGTTGCGGAACATCGAGAACAGGGCGGTGGCGTCGCCATTCAATTCCCGCGGCAAGGTCGAATAGGTGATGGTGCTGATCGGCACGAAGAGAAAGGCGAGGCCGACGGTCTGCGACGAGCGGATCAGGACGAGCCGCATATAGGTAATGTCGAGCACCAGCTTGGAGGAGAAGATGAAGGCGACACCGAGCAGGAAGAAGCCGATCGCCACGATATAACGCGTCTGCATCACAGTCATGAGTCGCCCCACAAGCGGGATCAGCATGATGATAATGATGCCGCCGGGCGATAGGATCATGCCCGCCCAGGTCGCGGTGTAGCCGAGCACCTGCTGGGCGAATTGCGGGATGATGACCGACGAGGCGTAGAGAATGGCGCCGACACAGCCGATCATGATGCAGCCGCCGGTAAAATTCTTGTCTTTGAAGATGGCAAGATTGATGATCGGCCGCTTGGCGACCGAGAGCCATACCGCCGAGCCGACAAGGCCGGTGACCGACAGCATCGCCATGATGACGATGAAGCTCGAGTTGAACCAGTCCGCGTCCTCGCCGCGATCCATCATCACTTCGAGACAGCCAAGACCAAGGGCGATGAGACCGAGGCCGATGCCATCGATCGGCCGTGGCTCGCGCTTTACCCAGGGCGGGTCCTGAACCAGAATGTAGACGAGGATTACGGCGGCGATGCCCACCGGCACGTTGACGAAGAAAATCCAGCGCCAGGACGTCGAATCGGTGATGAGGCCGCCGAGCGTCGGGCCAAGCACCGGGCCGACGATGGTCGCGATGGCGGTGAGGCCGAAGGCGGCGCTGCGTCTGGCCGGTGGAAAATAATCGAGGATGATCGATTGCTGGTTCGGTTGCAGCCCGCCGCCGAAGAAGCCTTGCAACAGACGAAACAGGATGAGCTGCGGCAGGCTCGTCGCGATACCGCACAGGAACGAGCAGACCGTGAACATCGCCAGGCAGATTAGAAAATAGCGCTTGCGGCCGAGCAGGCTGCCGAGCCAGCCGGAGATCGTCAGCACGATCCCGTTGGCGACGAGATAGGAGGTCAGCGCCCAAGTCGCTTCGTCGTTGCTCGACGACAGACTACCGGCGATATGCGGCAGCGCGACATTGACGATCGTCGTATCGAGAATCTCCATGAACGCGGCGAGCGTGACGACGACCGCGACCGCCCAGGGATTGTGCTTCGGCTCCCATCCCAGACTGAACGGGTCTTGCGCGGCGCGCTTCGGCGGTAATACCTGCGGCGCGACAGGCGCCTTCGGCGGGGCTGCGCCACCGCCGCCGCCACCTGGTAATCTGAGAGTCCCCTCCGAGCTCATTGCACC
>JAATGI010000328.1 GCA_015654725.1 Rhodospirillales bacterium | reverse complement strand
CAGGTGTCGCCGCCGCGAGTGGTTCGGGCGCTGACGCCGGATCTGGCGCAAATGCTGACGCCGGTGGTGCCGCGCTCGGGCGTGCCAGGCGTGGGCTTCAACTATTCGTCGTCCGGCAACAGCGCTTTTTGGTGAGCCTCGTATCTTATTTTGCCGGGCTGCTTTTCGCCGCCGGGGCTGTAGGATCGCGGCTTCATGGCGCCTGATTCCGTCCCGAAATCCGCACCCGCCGTGACCGTTCTGGCGCCGCCCAGGATGCGCGGCCTCGTCTTGATTTTCGGTTTTCTGTCGGCGATGGCGCCGCTGTCGGTCGATATCTATCTGCCGGCGCTGCCGATGTTGCAGACGGCGTTCGCCGCCGACCAGGCCAAGACGCTGCTGACCCTGTCGGCATTTCTGATCGGCTTCGGCGTTGGGCAATTGTTCCTGGGGCCGCTCTCGGACCGGTTCGGGCGCAAGCGGCCGTTGATCGCCGGCCTCGTGCTTTATCTGGTGGCATCGGTCGCCTGCGCGTTGGCGCCATCGATCTCGGCGGTGATCTTTTGGCGTTTCATCCAGGCGCTGGGCGGCTGCGCCGTGCCGGTCATGATCCAGGCCATGGTGCGCGATCTCTATGACCGCAATGAAGGCGCGCGCATCCTGTCGCTCAACATGCTGGTGATGGGCGCGGCACCGATCGCGGCGCCGCTGATCGGCGGCCAGGTCCTGCTGTGGCTCGATTGGCGCGCGATCTTCTGGGTGCTCGCCTTCTATGGCGTGCTGGCGCTTATTGGCGCGGCGGTTCTACCGGAGACCTTGTCATTGGAGCGGCGCAATCAGGCCCATCCGGTCGCGATGCTGCTCGGCTATCTCGACTTGTTCCGCAGCCGGCGTTATGTCGGCTATATCGCGTGCGGCACCTTTTATTATGGCTGCCTGTTCGCCTTCATCGCCGGCTCGCCCTTCGTCTTTATCGAGCATTTCGGTGTGCCGCCCCAGTATTACGGCTTCCTGTTCGGCGTGAATATCGTCGGCATGATGGCGGCGAGTTTCATCAACGCCCGCATCGTCTTGACACAGGGCAGCGACCGCCTGTTGCGGATCGGCTGCGCCATCGGGGCGGCCGGAAGTCTCTTGCTGATCGTGACGGGACCCTTCGGCATCGGCGGCATCGCGGGCATCACGATCCCGGTCTTCATCGTCCTGTCGTTGATGAGCATCATCGGCGCCAATTCGATTTCGGGCGCGTTGGCGATTTTTCCGCATCGCGCGGGGTCGGCCGCGGCCATGGCCGGCGCGCTCCAGTTCGGCATGGGGGCCTTGACCGGCGCGGCGGTGGGCTGGTTCGCCGACGGCACGCCCGGCCCGATGTCCGTCCTGATCTTCGCCTCGGCGTTCCTGGCGCTGCTGTGCAATCTGGTCCTGGTCGGCAAGCCGCGATAGCGGTTAAATCGCCCGCAAGACCGGGCGAACCGGTAGCGACTGAAAGAAATTGGGCGGGCGCCCATACCGGGAGGGACGCATGGCCAAGATCATCGATGTGACCGAGATCATCGACGAGCAGCGATTCGGGAAATTTCACCTCTTGCTCGTTGTGTTCACTTTTTTCACTGTCCTGGTCGACGGCTATGACATCGGCGCGGTCGCGTTCGCGGCGCCGGCGCTGGTCAAGGAATGGCATCTCAACCGCGCCCAACTCGGCCCCTTGTTCAGCGCCGGATTGGCCGCCGGCCTGATCGGCCCGCTGGTTCTGGGCTATCTCTCCGACCGGCTTGGCCGCAAACGCGCCGTCATCGGCGGCGTCTATTTCTTCGGCCTGTTCACTTTGGCCTCGGTTTGGGCGGGCGCGCTCGAACAAATGATCGCGCTGCGCTTCATTGCCGGCATCGGCATCGCCGGCGTGCTGCCGCTGGTGGTGGCACTCAATAACGAATATGCGCCGCGACGGATGCGCGCCACCATGTTCGTTCTCATGTTCTGCGGCATCACCTTCGGCGGCGGCCTGCCCGGGCTGATCGCGGCGCGCTACATGGCGACGGAGGGTTGGCAGATCCTGTTCTGGATCGGCGGGCTGGTGCCGATCACGGTGGCGACGGTGCTCATTTTCGTGCTGCCGGAATCGGCGAAGTTCCTGGCGCTGCATCCGGAGCGGCACGACGCGCTCGCGCGGTTGCTGCGGCGCGTGAGCCCCGGCCTCGCGCTTCCGGCCGACGCGCAATTCGTGCTTCACGGCGAAACCCGCGCCAAATTTTCCTTTGCCTCGATTTTCGCCGGACGCCTCAAGCTGGTGACGCCGCTGTTCTGGATCGTCAACGCGATCAATTTGATGGTGTTCTATTTCGTCAATCAATGGATCCCGACGATCTTGCCGAGCGCGGGGCTCATTTCGACCGAGCACGCGGCACTTGCCGCGACCCTGTTCCAGTTTGGCGGCACCGCGGGCGGGTTGGTGCTGATGCGGCCGCTCGATCGCTGGGGCTTCATTCCGGTGCCGATCCTGTTCGCGGTCGCGATTCCGGTCGTGGCCTGCATCGGCCTGCCCGGTTTGTCGGAGCCGGTGGTGCTGGCGCTCGTCACGCTCGCGGGCTTCTGTCTCCTCGGGCTGCAATTCGGCAATATTTCGTCGGAGGGCAATGTCTATTCGACCGCGATCCGCTCCTTCGGAGTCGGCTCCTGTTTCGCCGCCGGACGGGTCGGATCGGTGGTCGGGCCGCTCATCGGGGGCGTGTTGATCGGCGCGCAAATGCCCCTCAGCTCCTTGTTCATGATCGCGGCCGCGCCGCTCGTCGTCGGCTTCATCGCCGCCGTGATCCTGACGCCGATCTATCGCCAGCATTACCACCCGAACCGCGACATGACGCCGGCGCCGCCGCCCGGCGGCGCCGCCAAGGAGGCTTGAACCGCGCTTTTTCTCTTGGCGGCGCCACATCGCGGCGGTTAAGCCTAGCGGCACAATAAAACAGGTCTTGGCCAAACTCGGGGGAAACGCGATGTTTCAGCAAGCTCTGGATCCGGTGGGGAATCTGTTCCTCACCTGGCTTATAGCGCTCATTCCGGTGGTGGTGCTGCTGTTGCTGTTGGCGGTGTTCCGGGTCTCGGCCTGGCTCGCGACGCTGATCGGCTCGCTCGTGACCTTCCTTCTCGGCGCCTATGTCTGGCACATGCCGGCCATCGACGGCGCCCGCGCCTATATCTACGGCTCGGCGACCGGCGTGTGGAACGTCGATTGGATCACGTTCTGGGGCGTGGTGCTGTTCAACACGCTG
>JAATGI010000220.1 GCA_015654725.1 Rhodospirillales bacterium | reverse complement strand
GGTGAGATCGAGATCGTCGGGGAACTGCCGCGCCGCGTCGGCGAGCCGCTCCCAGCATCGGACATGACCGCCCGCCCCGGCGCCCAAGGGCAAATCCACCAAGACGCCGATCCGCAGCCGGGGGTGGCTATCGTTCATCCGAGACATCGGGACCCCAAAGGCACGCGCATCCATGTTTTTCGCCGGGATAGAGCAGGCTCACGACATTTGAATGGGCAGACAGGCGATAGATCATCCCGATTTTGTGGTAAATGATGCCGTCAAAGCCAGGGTAAATTGGTAAACTGGTTAATGATGTTTCGGGGCTCCGGTCAAGCGGTACTTCCAGCCCTAACTATGCGTTTCGAACGAGGATCGTTCCCGCCCAGCGGTTTTTTCCCCGTCCGCGACATGCGCGATCAATTGTCGCGCCTCCAGCATGTATCCGGTGGTGAGGGCGGGCAGGCCCAAGACGAATTCCCTGAAACGCTTGGTCAGGGCCAGCGCCAAGCCGGCATCGGGCCCCAATCCCAGCGCCGAACCCAGCAACAGGAACGCGCCGTCCTGAACGCCCAGCCCGCCCGGGATGAAGAACGCAGCGGTGCGCGCGGCATGCCCCAGGCTTTCGATGATAATGGCTTCGGCGACGCCAATCGGCTTTCCCAAGGCATAAAAGACCAGCCAGGTTTCGCCTGCCCCGGCGATCCAGCCGATGAGGCGCCACAGCGCCGACCGGATCACCGGGCCGCGGCGGCGGTAGACCGCGCGCAGCGCGGCGTCGAGCGCCTCGGCGCTGCCCAAGGCGAAACCGCGCCGCGCGGTTTCCGACCAGCGATGCAGGATCCGGCTCGCCAGGGTGAACAGTCCGGCGCGCTGCAAAAAATAAAAGGCGAGGGCGCTCGCGCCAATGAGCGCCATCGCCGGCAGCAGAATTCGCACCGTGCCGCCGGTATCGGGGACGGCGCTGAACAGGGCGAGGCCGATCAGCGCGAACAAGGCCTCGGTGGTAATCGCCAGGGTCAGATCGACCACGACCGTGGCGACGCCGTCGCTCGTCTCGGTCATGCGCCAAGCCATGCGCGCGCGCAGCAACTCGCCCAGATGCGGCACCGGAAACAGGCCGTTGACGCCTTCGCCGATCCAAATCGCGCGCAACAGCCGCGAAAACCGCGGTGGCGTCGCGAACAAGATTTGCCAGGCGCGCGTGTCGAGCGATAACGGCACGGCATGAAAAGCGATCACTGGCACGAGCCACCAGCCGAGCGCCGCGACGGTGTCGAGGAGATGGGTCGCGCCGTTGAGGGCGATCAACGCCGCCAGCAACGCCGCGCCGGCCGCCCAGGCGATCAGGGTGGGAATCTTCATGCGCCGCGCGAGCTTAGGAGAAACCCGGTGCCGGAGCGAGGGTAGAGCGTCGGGTTGACACCCTCCCCCTTGATGGGGGAGGGCGAGAAACATTGAATGATCGAGATCGAGTAGAACTTTATCGACGCATCGAAACGCTTGGAAGCCAAAATTGAAACAACTCATCGTCACCGCCGACGATTTCGGCATGTCGCTCGCGGTCAATGAGGCGATCGAGAACGGGCACCGGGGCGGCATTTTGTCGGCCGCGAGCTTGATGGTCGCGGGCGCGGCGGCGGCGGACGCGGTTGGGCGCGCGCGGACCATGCCGAGGCTGGGCGTGGGGCTGCATCTGGTTCTCGTCGACGGCAAGCCGGTGTTGCCGCCGGAACGATTGCCCGATCTGGTCGATTCTTCCGGCCTGTTTCCGAACGATGTTGCCGGTCTCGGCGCCCGGCTTTATTTCGGCGCCGCCGTGCGCGGCCAGGCCGAAGCGGAAATCCGCGCCCAGCTCGAAGCCTTTCACGCCACCGGCCTCGCGCTCGATCATGTCAACGCGCATCACCATTTCCATTTTCATCCCGTGGTCCGGGACATTTTGCTGAGCCTTGCGCCCGAATTCGGCGTCCGCGCCGTGCGCGTGCCGCGCGAGCCGGCATGGGCGACCTGGTGGGCGGTGCGCGATCGGTTTTCCATCCGGATCGCGAATAAATTATTGCTCGGCGGTTTCACCGCGCGGCTCAGGCAAAAGCTCGATCGCGCCGGCATCGCCCATAACGATTGGCAATTCGGGTTGAGCGATACCGGCGATATGCAAAGCGAAAAAATGGCCAGGTTGATCGCGCGCCTGCCGGACGGCGTGACCGAGATTTATTGCCATCCCTCGACGGAGGACGGCCGCGCCGAATACGAGGCGCTGATCGATCCCGAGATCGTGGCGCTGCTGAAGCGACGAGGGATCGCGCCGATACCCTTCGCGGCGTTGGCAAAAGAAAAAATTTGAACCGCCAAGACGCCAAGACCCCAAGAAAAAACAAAACTCATCTTGGCCCGCGAAGGCGGGCCATCCACGAATTTATCCTTATGTCCGGCAAAAAAATTAGTCGTGGATGCCCCGACCAAGCCGGGGCAAGGCGATGTTGGGATTTGACGTCTTTCTTCGCGTCTTGGCGCCTTGGCGGTTCAAATTTTTCTAATTGTATTTCCGCAGCTCCAGCCTTCCGATTTGGTTGCGATGCACTTCGTCGGGCCCGTCGGCGAGGCGAAGCGTGCGCGCATGGGCATAGGCGCGCGCCAGGCCGAAATCGTCGGAGACGCCGCCGCCGCCATGCGCCTGGATCGCCCAATCGACGATCTTGCACAGCATGTTTGGCGCCGCGACCTTGATCATGGCGATCTCGGCGCGCGCGGCCTTGTTGCCTTCGGTGTCCATCAGATAGGCCGCCTTGAGCGTCAACAGCCGGCATTGCTCGATCGCGATGCGGGCCTCGGCGATGCGCTCCAAGGTCACGGTTTGCTCCGCTACCGGCTTGCCGAAGGCGATGCGCGACTTGACCCGCTTGCACATTTTTTCCAGCGCGTATTCGGCCTGGCCGATGGCGCGCATGCAGTGATGGATGCGGCCGGGCCCGAGCCGGCCTTGCGCGATCTCGAAGCCGCGGCCCTCGCCAAGCAGCACATTGCCCGCCGGCACGCGGACATCGACAAAATCCACCTCGGCATGGCCGTGCGGCGCGTCGTCATAACCGAAGACCGGGAGCCAGCGCAGCACCTTCACGCCCGGCGTGTCCTTCGGCACCAGGATCATCGATTGCTGTTTGTATTTGTCGGGATTGTTGGGCGCGGTCTTGCCCATGAAGATCAGAATCTTGCAGCGCGGATCCGGCGCGCCCGAGGTCCACCATTTGCGGCCGTTGATGACATAGTGATCGCCGTCGCGGCGGATGCTCGATTGAATATTGGTGGCATCCGACGAGGCGACGTCCGGCTCGGTCATGGCGAAGCCAGAGCGGATTTTTCCCTCGAGCAGCGGTTCGAGCCATTGGTTCTTTTGTTCCGCCGTGCCGTAGCGCACCAGCACTTCCATGTTGCCGGTGTCGGGCGCCGAGCAGTTGAACACCTCGGGCGCCCAATAGACGCGGCCCATGATCTCGCACAGCGGCGCGTATTCAAGATTGGTGAGGCCGGCGCCCGATTCCGATTCCGGCAGGAACAGATTCCACAGTCCCGCCGCGCGCGCCTTGGGCTTGAGTGTTTCAACGATGGCGCGCGGCTGCCAGTGTTGTTCCGGCGCAATGCCGTCGTCGTAAGCGCGTTCGTTGGGATAGACATGCTCGTCCATGAAGCGGCCGAGCCGCTCCCGCAAATCCTGCACCTTCGGGGAATAGGAAAAATCCATTGTTCGGCGCTCCCTGCTTTGGCGCGATGTTAGAGCAATTTCCGCCGCCGCGAGACCGTCATTTGTTTTCTCGCGCCTTAATCCATGGCACCATCGGCTCGGAGGGAACGAACATGGCGTTGAAAATCATCGGCGCCGGGATGGGCCGGACGGGCACCGTCTCGCTCAAGATCGCGCTCGAGCAACTCGGGTTCGGGCGCTGCTATCACATGCTGGAGCTGCTCGCCCACGAGGATCACATGGCGCTATGGGCGGCGGTGGCCGACGGCAGGCCCGATTGGGACGCGATCTTCGCGGGCTATGACGCGACCGTCGATTATCCCGGCTGCGCCTGCTGGCGCGAGCTGGCGGCGTTCTATCCCGCCGCCAAGGTCGTGCTGACGGTGCGCGATCCGGATCAATGGTTCGATTCGACCCAGGCGACGATTTTTTCCGCCGACACCAAGGAAACGCTTGCCGATCCCCGATTCGCGCCGATCGCCAGGCTGATGCACCGGCTACATCCCGATCGCTACGACCGCGCGGCGATGGTCGCCGCCTTCAACCGCCACACCCGAGCCGTGACCGACGGCATCCCGAAGGATCGCCTGCTGGTCTATCGGGTCGGCGAGGGCTGGGCGCCGCTCTGCGCGTTCCTCGGCGTCCCGGTTCCCGACCGGCCGTTTCCGCGCGCCAATGTCCGCGCGGAGATCGAGGCGATCTTCGCGCGCTCGCAAAATGCCGACGGCAGTTTCAATGTCGGCCAGATGCGGCAAATGATGACGGACAAGATTCCGCCGCGCTAATCGAGAATGTCCGCGGCGCGATAGTCCTGAAGGTAAAGCAGCGCGCTCAGGTCGGCATGATCGATGCGGACGCGGATTTGCGCCTGGACATGCGGCTTGGCGTGGTAGGCGATGCCGATTCCCGCCGCGCGCAGCATGGCGATGTCGTTGGCGCCGTCGCCGACCGCCAGCGTCTCGGCGAGAGTCACGCCGAATTCGACGGCGGCGCTCAGGAGCGCCGCGCGCTTGGCCGCGCCGTCGAACACCGGCTCGCGCACCGCGCCGGTCAAGTGGCCATTCTCGATTACGAGTTCGTTGGCGTAGTCGCGGGTGAAACCCAGCCGCTCCCGCATCGGCCGCGTGAACACGCCGAATCCGCCCGAAATCAGCACCGTCTTGGCGCCGTGCGCGGTCATGGTCTTGACCAGGCTCGCGGCACCCGGCGTCACGCGGATACGCGACGCGGCCGTGGCCAGGATGGTCTCGGGCAGGTTCTTGAACAGCGCAACGCGCTCTCGCAGCGCCGCCGTGAAATCGATCTCGCCATTCATCGCGCGCCGGGTGATCGCGGCGACGCGGTCGCGTTCGCCGATCAGCTCGGCCATCTCGTCGAGCATCTCGTTTTCGATGACTGTCGATTCAAGATCGGCGAACAGAAGTTTTTTCCGCCGCCCCATCACCGGCTGCGCCACCAGATCGACGCCGCCGGAAATGACGCCGCGCGCGGCGCGCTCGGCCGCTTCGGCCGCGAGGCCGTCGAAAAAAATATCGCAGGCGCGGTCGGGCGCCAGCCAGTCCGTCGCCGCGACGGTCGCGCCCGCGCGTTGAAGTGCCGCCGCGATCGGGGCCGAAGCCGCGGTCGCGCCGCCTTCCGCGATCAGGGTGAGAACGAATTCGGACATCGAGCGGGTTTTATAAGCCAACTCCCAACCGTCGTCCCCGCGAAAGCGGGGACCCAGGAACAACGCACGTCGCTTGTTCTGGACCCTGGCTTTCGCCGGGGTGACGGCTGTGTTTTATGCTGATGGCGTGAACGAGAGACGTCACCCCATCCTCATCGTCGCCGGGCCGACCGCGAGCGGCAAGTCGGCGCTGGCGCTGGCGCTCGCCGCCGAGTTCGCCGGCGCCATCGTCAATGCCGACAGCATGCAGGTCTATCGCGACCTGCCGATCCTGACCGCGCAGCCGGATGAAGCGTCGCGGCGGGCGGCGCCGCATCGGCTCTATGGCGTCGTCGATGCCGCCGAGAATTTTTCCGCCGGCGCCTGGCGCGCGCGGGCGGTCGCGGAAATCGACGCGATCCGGAACGAGGGCAGGGTGCCGATCCTGGTCGGCGGCACCGGGCTTTACCTTCGGGCCTTGCTCGACGGGCTGGCGCCGACGCCACCGGTCCCGGCGGAAGCACGGCAAGCGGCGCGCGCGCTCCAGGCCGAGCTCGGCGCCGAGGCCTTTCATCGCGTGCTCGCCCAACTCGATCCCGAAGGCGCCGCCAAGCTCGAACCCGCCGACCGCCAGCGGGTCTTGCGAGCTTATGAAGTGGCGAAAGCGACCGGGCGTTCGCTCGGCGAGTGGCAGCGCGGCCAATCCGCGACACCGGATTATGCCGCCGTCATCATCCTGCTGTTGCCGCCGCGCGGGCATCTTTACGCCGCTTGCGACGCCCGTTTCTTGCGTTTGATCGAGGGAGGCGCGGTCGAGGAGGTGCGCGCGCTGTTGGCGCGCAACCTCGATCCGGCCCTGCCGGCGATGAAGGCGCTTGGGGTGGCCGAAATCGCGGCCTGGCTCGATGGCGCTGCGGGCCGGGAGAGCGCGATTGCTGCGGTGCAACAAGCAACCCGTAATTACGCGAAACGACAATATACCTGGTTCAAGCACCAGATGCCGGAACGCCCGGGCTTGCGGAAGCTGACTTTGATTGAGCAATATTCGGAAAGATTATTGCCAGAAATTTTTTCATTTATTCGTCAGTTTTTGTTGACCCCCGAGTCCTAGCCCTATACGGTGGCGCCCCTCTCGGGGAGCGTATTGCGCTGCAACATCGCAACCCCATTTTGTGATTCAATCGGTTAGCGGGAGCGTGTCATGGCGTCGGCGCGGATGTTGGGAGCGGAAATGGTCGTCAAGGCCCTGGTCGATCAGGGCGTTGAGGTCGTTTTCGGCTATCCCGGCGGGGCCGTGCTTCCGATCTATGACGCGCTCTTCAAGCAGAACCGGCTGCGCCACATCCTGGTGCGGCATGAGCAGGGCGCGGTGCATGCGGCCGAAGGCTATGCCCGCTCGACCGGCAAGGTCGGCGTGGTACTGGTGACAAGCGGCCCCGGCGCCACCAATGCCGTCACCGGCCTGACCGACGCCCTGATGGATTCGGTGCCGATCGTGTGCCTGACGGGCCAGGTGCCGACCCATCTTATCGGCAACGACGCCTTCCAGGAGGCGGACACCACCGGCATCACCCGGCCCTGCACCAAGCATAATTACCTGGTGAAGGACGTGAACGAGTTGGCGCACGCCATCCATGAGGCGTTCTACGTCGCGCGCACCGGGCGGCCCGGCCCGGTGGTGGTTGATCTGCCCAAGGATATTCTGATGACGAGCGGCAGCTATCGCGAGCCGGAGACCGGCGCGCGTAAGAGCTACCGCCCGCAGACGAAGCCCAGTCCCGAGCGCATCGCGCAAGCGGCGGATTTGATCGTGGCGGCGAAAAAGCCGCTGTTCTATGGCGGCGGCGGCCTGATCAATTCAGGCCCGCGCGCCTGCGCGCTGTTCGCCGAGCTGGTGCAGCTCACGGGCTTCCCGTGCACCCTGACGCTGATGGGGCTGGGCGCCTTGCCGGCGTCGGACCTGCGCTTCCTCGGCCTGGTCGGCATGCACGGCACCTATGAATCCAATCTCGCCATGCATGATTGCGATTTGATGATCGATGTCGGCGCGCGCTTTGACGACCGCGTGACGGGAAAAGTCGCGGCCTTTTCGCCCGGCTCGAAGAAAATCCATATCGATATCGATCCGTCCTCGATCAATAAGAACATCCGCGTCGATGTGCCGGTGATCGGCGATGCCGCCGCCGCGCTCGAAGCGCTGATCGCGGCGCTGAAGGCGAAACGCTTCAAGCCCGACCGCGCGGCGCTCGCCGAATGGTGGCGGCAGATCGAGGTCTGGCGCGCCAAGAAATCGCTGAGCTACGCCAACTCCGACCGGATCATCAAGCCGCAATACGCGATCGAGCGGCTCTACGCGCTGACGCGCGGCGCCAAGGACGTGTTCATCACCACCGAGGTCGGCCAGCATCAGATGTGGGCGGCGCAATTGTTCAAATTCGAGCAGCCCCGGCATTGGATGACCTCGGGCGGGCTCGGCACCATGGGCTATGGCTTGCCGGCCGCCGTCGGCGTGCAGGTGGCGCATCCCGACGCGCTGGTGATCGACATCGCCGGTGAGGCCTCGATCCTGATGAACATCCAGGAAATGTCCACGGCCGCGCAATACCGCCTGCCGGTGAAAATTTTCATCATCAACAACCAGTATATGGGCATGGTGCGGCAGTGGCAGGAACTGATGCATGGCGGCCGCTATTCGGAGTCCTACACCGCGGCGCTGCCGGATTTCGTCATGCTCGCCGAGGCGTTCGGCGCCAAAGGCTTGCGCGCGACCAAGCCGCACGAGCTCGACGATGTTATCAAGGCGATGCTCGCCCATGACGGCGCGGTGATCGCCGACATCATGGTCGATCCGATGGAGAATTGCTTCCCGATGATTCCCTCGGGCGCCGCGCATAACGAGATTCTGCTCGGGCCCCCCGACAAGACCGCGCCGGCGCCGGTCTCCGAGGAAGGGATGGTTCTGGTGTGAGCCATGCCCGTGCAACGTCGTCCTTTGCGCGCGGCCAAGCCGGCGAAAAGCGCCGCGCCGCCCGCGCCTGCCGATCCCAACGTCGCCAAACCAGCAACCATCGCGATTCTGGTCGATAACGAGCCGGGGGTTCTGGCGCGTGTCATCGGCCTGTTTTCGGGCCGCGGCTACAATATCGAGAGCCTCACCGTCGCTGAAACCAACCGGCGCG
>JAATGI010000088.1 GCA_015654725.1 Rhodospirillales bacterium | reverse complement strand
ACGACGCGGAAATTGTCGAATGCTTCCTGGCCCCAGCGCAAAAAGGCGTAGCGCTCGTAATTGCGCTCGAACTCGTAGGCGACATTGCGCTGGAACGCGGCGCCGTTGCCGAAGACATCGACCATCACCGAATGGTCGATCACCAGATCGACCGGCGATAACGGATTGATGCGGGCGGCGTCGCCGCCGAGCTTGACCATCGCCTGCCGCATCGCCGCGAGATCGACCACCGCCGGCACGCCGGTGAAATCCTGCATCAACACGCGCGCCGGGCGGAACGCGATCTCGCGTACCGATTTCCGCGTCGTGAGCCATTCGGCGATGCCCTTGATGTCGGCCACCGTCACGGTGCGGCCGTTTTCGAGCCGCACCAGGTTTTCGAGCAGCACCTTCATCGAGAACGGCAGATGCGAAATATCGCCGAGCCCGGCCGCCTCGGCCGCCGCGGCCAGGCTGAAATAATCGTATTCCTTGCCGCCGAGCTTGAGGGTGCGGCGGGTGTTCAGGGTATCGAGGCCGATGACCGACACGGAGCGTCTCCCGGAGATGCTGCGGCGCGAAAGGTTATTGGTGCTACCGCTTCCGACGCCACGGAGCAAGAAGCACGCCGACAGGCCCTGCATGCAAGCGGCGATAAAAATCACGGTTTCGCCATGATTTGATCGAAACCCGGCCCGATTTGGTCGCCAATCTCCCTGGGTAAGGGACGGACCCATTGTCCCTTACCTCCGTAGCGGTCATTCCCCCCGACCGCTCGTCTCAGCGGCCCCGGTTTCCCCCAAACCGGGGCCGTTACTTTTCCGGCCATTCTATTTCCCGCGCGGCATGGCATGATCCGCCGCGATGACGGACCCGAGCGCGCGGGATAAGCCCTTGTTTCATGCCGAGAATCTGGCCTGTCGCCGCGGCGGCCGGCCGGTTTTCGCCGGCCTGTCCTTCGCCGTGGCGGCGGGCGATGCTGTGCTGTTGCGCGGGCCCAATGGCAGCGGCAAATCGAGCCTGTTACGGCTGATGTCCGGCTTGGCGCGCCCCGAATCGGGCGAATTGCGGTGGGACGGCGCGCCGATCCGCGATGATCCGCCAGCGCACCGGGCGCGGCTCCATTTTGTCGGGCATCTCGATGCCGTGAAGCCCGCGCTCGGGGTCGAGGAAATGCTCGAATTCTGGGCGGGGATGCGCGGCGGCAAGGCCCAAATCGGCGCCGCGCTCGGGCATTTTGGGCTGTCGCGGTTGGCCCCGCTGCCCTGCCGGCTGCTGTCGGCGGGCGCGAAGCGCCGTCTCGCCTTGGCCCGGCTGCTCGCGAGTCCGGCCGAATTATGGCTTCTGGACGAGCCGGCCAACGGCATCGACGCGGCCGCCGAGGCCAGTCTTTTATCCGCCATCGCGACGCACCGCGCCCAAGGCGGCATGGCGGTGATCGCGACTCACGCCGAACTGGCGCTGCCAAACGCCGTTACCTTGTCGCTGGCGGATTTCGCCGCCCAGAGCGCGAGCGCGACGTGACCGCCTGGCTCCTCCTGGTGCGGCGCGATTTGCGGCTCGCCACGCGGCATGGCGGCAACGCGGCGCTGGTGCTGGCGTTTTTTCTGCTCGCCGTGATTCTGTTCCCCTTGGGGGTCGGGCCGGAGCCCGCGATTCTGGCCCGCGTCGCCGCCGGCATTTTGTGGGTCACGGCCTTGCTCGCGGCGCTGCTGTCGCTCGAGCGCGTGTTCCTGTCCGATTACGAGGATGGCAGCCTCGAAGCGCTGGCGCTGATGCCGTTGCCGTTGGAATTGCAAGTGCTGGCCGTGGCGCTGGCGCATTGGCTGACGACGGGATTGCCGCTCACGGTCATGGCGCCGGTGCTCGGCCTGCTGCTGCATCTCGATCCCGCCGGCGACAAGGCGCTGGTGTTTGGCATGGCGCTCGGCACGCCCACGCTGAGCCTGGTCGGCGCGATCGGCGCGGCTTTGAGTCTGGGCGCGCGGCGCGGGGGCGTCCTTTTGTCGCTGCTGGTCTTGCCGCTTTATATCCCGGTGCTTATCTTCGGCGTCGGCGCGGTTGAGGCCGAGATCGCTGGGCTGGCGGCACAGCCTTATTTCCTGATGCTGCTGGCGTTTCTCCTGGCCGCGATTCCGTTGGCGCCCTGGGCCGCCGCCGCGGCGCTGCGCCAGGCGCTCGAATAGCAGCGGCGAATGCGCTAGAACCAGCCGATGCTTCGTTTCGCCAATCCCGCCCGGTTCATGCGCTTGAGCGCCGCGATCTTGCCGTGGTGCGTCACCGCCACGATCTTGCTGCTCGGCGCCGGCCTGGTGCTGGCGTTGTTCGTGGCGCCGCCCGATTACCAACAGGGCGAGGCGGTGCGCATCATGTATGTCCATGTTCCTGCCGCCTATATGGCGAGCCTGGTTTATCTCTTCGTGGCGGTGGCGAGCGCGGTGGCGTTGATCTGGCGGCATCCCTTGGCCGACATCGCGGCCCAGGAAGCGGCACCCTTGGGCGCCGGTTTCACCTTGATCTGTCTCGTCACCGGCTCGCTGTGGGGCGAACCGATGT
>JAATGI010000244.1 GCA_015654725.1 Rhodospirillales bacterium | reverse complement strand
GCTGCCCAGCCACGGCTCGACCAGCTTCGCCACCTCCTCGCGCGGCAGCGGCGCCGCTGACATCACGCCGGGCGTTGCCCGCAACAGCGCCAGCACGGATTCGAGATCGGCATCGGCCGGCTTGCCCTCGGGCGCCGGCGGCAGCTCGACCGTCGCGACGCCGGCGAGGCCGCGATTCCATTGCACCATCGCCTCGTTCAGCAACAGCATCCCGGCAAGGGCGAGGCAGGCGAGAAACACCATGAGCGCGATCAGCCACGGCAGGAACCGCACCGATCCGTCGCGCGCGAACGGAATGTCGTAGCGCTCGCGCCAGTTCACGTCGGCTCCTCGGGCAGCAGGCGCAGCGGCAGCGGCTCCGCGTCTCGCGCCGGCTCCGGCGGGGGCTCCGGCTCCGGCGCCGCCTTGTCGGCGCGAATCACGCTGACCTGGCCGGCCTTCAAGTGAAAGCGCGGATGGCCGAGCCGGTTCGCGAGATAGGTGTTGTGGGTGGCGATGACGATGGTAGTGCCGAGCTTGTTCATCTCATCGAGCAGCCGCAGCAGGCGAAAGGCCATCTCGTCATCGACGTTGCCGGTGGGTTCGTCGGCCAGGATCAGGCTCGGCCGCCCGACCACGGCGCGTGCGATCGCGACGCGCTGCTGCTGCCCGCCGGAGAGCGTGGACGGCCGGGCGTTGAAACGGTCGGCGAGTCCGACCCAGGTCAGGAGCTCGCCTACTTGCTCCTTGATCCGATTCTCGTCGGTGCCCGCCACCCGCAGCGGCAACGCGACATTGTCGAAGGCCGAGAGATGATCGATCAGGCGAAAATCCTGAAAGATGACGCCGATGCGGCGGCGCAGCGCCGGCAACTCGCGGCGCGGCAAGCGCGCGACCTCGCGGTCGAACAGCGAGATCAGGCCGCGCGACGGCCGCTCGGCGAGATAAATCAGCTTGAGCAGGCTCGATTTGCCGGCGCCGCTCTGGCCGGTGAGGAAATAGAACGCGCCGGGATCGATCTTGAGGCTGATGTCGCGCAGCACCTCGGGCCCGGCGCCGTACCGCATGCCGACATTCTCGAACCGGACCAAAGCTGCCTCGTTAATATTTCCTCGTCCTGAGGAGGCTGCGTCGCAGCCGTCTCGACGGATGCTCTTGCAGCGTTATCGGCGGGGGCGCAACCCCCTTTCTTGCCTCGCCCGGCGCGGCGCCCTATAACGGAAACCCCACAAACGGCTTCGGCCATGATCATAACCTGCCCGGCTTGTTCGACCCGTTACATGATCGATCCGCGCGCCCTTGGCGTGACCGGGCGAACCGTGCGCTGCACCCATTGCTCGCACACCTGGGCGCAATTACCGCCCGAGGATGCGCCGCGCCGAGTCGATCTGCCGCCGCCCGACGCGATGGCGCCCGGCCCGCCGCCCAAGGCGCTGGAGCCGCCGTCCGGCTTTACCGGAGAAGCCGCGCCGGAAGCACGGAAGCCGCGGCGCGCGCTGTCGCCCGCGCTGGTTGGGCTGCTGGTGCTGGTCGTGCTTGGCTTGCTCTGGTATCAGCGCGAAGCGGTGATTGCGCGCTTCCCGGCGAGCGCCGGCATTTATGCCGCGCTCGGCGTGACCGCGGGCGACCCGCGCACCGATCTCGAATTCCGCAAAGTTGGCTCCAGCCGCGAGGACGATAACGGCCACTCGACCTTGGTGATCGAAGGCGAAGTGGTCAATGTCTCGAAGCTCGCCCATGACGTGCCGCCGCTGCGGATCACGCTCCAGGACGCCGGCAAGCACGCGCTCAAGAGCTGGACCGTGGTCGCGACCAACGAGCGGCTCCTGCCCGGGGCCAGCGTGCCGTTTCGCGCCACCGTCGCCGACCCCAGCGACGCCACCGTCGGCGCCGTCGTCACCTTCGATTGGGGGAACGATTAGGGACGACGAAGACGGTTTCGATTAGGCCGCCAACGGCTTGAAGGTGATGGGATCGGCGGCACTGTTTTTCTTGCGACGGCGGACGACGATTTCGATGTCACGGTCGAACGCGGTGAGAAAGCCCATCAGACGCTCAACCGAATATTCGCGGAAATTGCCTTTGAACAAACGCGATACCTCGGGTTGGGTGATTCCCATCCGCGCGCCGGCTTTCGCTTGTGTCAGCTTGCGCGCGGTCGCGAGTCGGTAAATTTCCGCGACGATCTGCGCCTTGAGGAAATGCGTCTTCGGGTCTGGCAGTCCCAAATCGGCGAAAATATTGTCGCCGCCAGCGTCAATCTTGACCTTGCTCACCATGATTTTTCTCCTGTCTGAACCGTAGCGCGTGATCATATTCGGCGTCCTTCAGGCGACGCCGAACGAGATCGATATCGCGCTTTGGAGTCGCAATCCCGCGCTTCGATTTCTTCTTGAAAGCGTGCAATACATAAATCGCCGCCGCGAAGCGAACGGTGTAGACCGCGCGGCAAGTATTGCCTTCGAAATCCTCAATAAGTTCGATGGTTCCGCCGCCCAATCCTCGCAGCGGCTTCGCGGACGGCGGATGCTGGCCGGTCTGCGCGAGAACCAATTCAAAGCCGAAGGTGTCCTGTACGAACCCCGGAAATCCTCGATAATCTCGTCTGCTCGACGCGACCCAAAGCACGGGGCGAAGCGGACGCGGGACCATCGTGATCGGCACCCGATGAGTATATACTCATATATTGTTCGGTGATCAACAGCCATCCTCCACGCATTTATCACGTATTTTACGTTTAATATCGCTTGGTTGCGCTGCAACCGGAGTGACGGCGAATTAAGACTCGGCCCCGTAGGAATGTCTTGCCATGCTATTGTGCACATGCACAATGCGCGGCTTGCGCCGGGCGGCGGGGGAGGCCAGCGCGGCATCGGGGGGAATATATCTAAAGGGCGAAATGAAGCTCCTCGTCGCGGTCAAGCGAGTCGTCGATGCCAACGTCAAGGTCCGGGTCAAGGCGGACCGCACCGGAGTCGAGACCGCCAATGTCAAAATGGCGATGAACCCGTTCGATGAGATCGCGGTCGAGGAGGCCGTGCGGCTCAAGGAAAAGGGCGTCGTCACCGAAATTATCGCGGTCTCGGCCGGCCCGGCGCCGGTCCAGGAGACTATTCGGACCGCGCTCGCCATGGGCGCCGATCGCGGCATCCAGATCGACACCGACGCCGAACTCCAGCCCCTCGCGGTGGCGAAATTATTGAAGGCTGTCGCCGACAAGGAACAGCCCAAGCTCATCATTCTCGGCAAGCAGGCGATCGACGACGATTCCAACGCCACCGGCCAGATGCTGGCGGCGCTCCTGGGTTGGCCGCAAGGCACCTTCGCCTCGAAGCTCGCGATCCAAGGCGAGGAAGCGCTGGTGACGCGCGAGGTCGATGGCGGGCTCGAGACCGAGCGCCTGACGCTGCCGGCGGTCGTGACCACCGATCTGCGGCTCAACGAGCCGCGCTATGCCTCGCTCCCCAACATCATGAAGGCGAAGAAAAAGCCGATCGACAAACTGACGCCGGCCGAGCTCGGCGTCGATGTGACGCCGCGCCTTACCGTGCTCAAGGTCGAGGAGCCGGCGAAGCGCCAAGCCGGCGTCAAGGTCAAGTCCGTCGCCGAGCTGGTGGACAAGCTCCATAACGAGGCGCGGGTGATCTGATGGCCGTGCTGGTGCTGGCCGAGCATGACGGCAAGGCGCTCAAGCCCGCGACGCTGAACACGCTGGCGGCGGCGCATGCCGTCGGCGGCGAGATTCATCTCCTGGTCGCGGGCAAGGATTGCGCCGGCGCCGCCGAGGCGGCGGCCAAGCTCGACGGCATCGCCAAGGTGCTCTTGGCCGACGACGACGCCTATGACCATGCGCTGGCCGAGCCGGTGGCGGCGCTCATCGTCAAGCTCGCGCCCCAATACAGCCATGTGCTGGCGCCGGCGACGACCTTCGGCAAGAACATCATACCGCGCGCCGCGGCGCTCTTGGATGTGGCGCCGATCTCCGAGATTTCCGCCGTGGTCTCGCCCGACACCTTCGTACGGCCGATCTATGCCGGCAATGCCTTGGCCACCGTGCAATCGAAGGACAAGATCAAGCTCATCACCGTGCGCGGCACCGCCTTTCCGGCCGAGGCCAAGCCCGGCGGCAACGCGCCGATCGAACGGGTCGCGGCCGACGCGGCGCCCACGACATCGCGTTTTGTCGGCGCCGAGTTGTCGAAGTCCGAGCGGCCCGAACTTACCAGCGCCAAAATCATCGTCTCCGGCGGGCGCGGCATGCAGTCGGGCGAGAATTTCAAGCTCCTGGAAAGCCTCGCCGACAAGCTCGGCGCCGCGGTCGGCGCCTCGCGCGCCGCCGTCGATGCCGGCTTCGTGCCCAACGATTACCAGGTCGGGCAGACCGGCAAGATCGTGGCGCCCGAGCTTTACATCGCGGTCGGAATTTCCGGCGCCATCCAGCATCTCGCCGGCATGAAGGATTCGAAAGTGATTGTCGCCATCAACAAGGACGAGGAAGCGCCGATCTTCCAAGTCGCCGATTACGGGCTGGTCGGCGATCTGTTCAAGATCGTGCCCGAGCTCGATGCCGCGCTCGCCAAACTCAAGGGTTGACCCATGACCAACGTGCTTCTCGCCGAACGAACCGCCGCGGCGCCCGCCGTGGAGACCATTCATTCCATCGGCATTATCGGCGCCGGACAG
Organism: Rhodospirillales bacterium; assembly: GCA_015654725.1. Lineage (GTDB taxonomy): Bacteria > Pseudomonadota > Alphaproteobacteria > ATCC43930 > CGMCC-115725 > JAATGI01. Next base: position 7,775 of record JAATGI010000244.1, on the reverse strand, counting down.
ATGGGCAGCGGCATCGCGCACGTCTCCGCGCTCGCCGGCTTCGAGGTACGGCTCGAGGATGTCAGCAAGGACGCGCTCGACAACGCGCTCCAGACCATCGACAAGAACCTGGCGCGCCAGGTGCAGCGCGGCCGCATCACCGAGGACGTCAGGACCGCGGCCTTGAAGCGGATTCGGCCCAATACCGGCTATTCGCCGTTCCGCGATTGCGATCTGGTGATCGAGGCCGCCACCGAAAAGGAAGAGGTCAAGCGCGCCATCTTCAAGCAGCTGATCCCGGAGCTGAAGCCCGACGCGATCATCGCCACCAACACCTCGTCGATTTCCATCACGCGCCTCGCCGCCGGCACCGACCGGCCGAGCCGCTTCATCGGCATGCATTTCATGAATCCGGTGCCGGCGATGCAGCTCGTCGAGCTGATCCGCGGCATCGCCACCGACGAAGCCACCTTCCAGACCGCGCGCGCCTTGGCCGTGAAGCTCGGCAAGACCCCGGTCGCGGCCGAGGATTTCCCCGCCTTCATCGTCAACCGCATTCTGCTGCCGATGATCAACGAGGCCGTGTACGCGCTCTATGAAGGTGTCGGCTCGGTCGAATCGATCGATACCGCGATGAAGCTCGGCGCGCATCACCCGATGGGGCCGCTGGAGCTGGCCGATTTCATCGGCCTCGATGTCTGTCTCGCCGTCATGCAGGTGCTTCACGAAGGCCTGGCGGATTCGAAATACCGGCCCTGCCCGCTCTTGGTGAAATATGTCGAGGCCGGCTGGCTCGGACGCAAAACCGGGCGCGGCTTCTACGATTACAGCGGCGAAAAGCCGGTGCCGACGCGGTAAGATTTTGCGTTGGCAGGCGGCCGCGCGCATGGCAGGATGCGCCCGCCTCGTCGGGGGGCGGCGCATGAGGTTCGAGCGTGGCGGCTGCGGTAGATAATTGTCCGGCGTTGGTTCTGAACGCGGATTTCCGTCCGCTGAGCTATTTCCCGTTGTCGCTGTGGTCCTGGCAGGAGACGGTCAAGGCGGTGTGCCTCGACCGCGTCAACATCGTGTCGCATTACGATCGCGTGGTCAGGAGCCCGTCTTTCGCGATGCGGCTGCCCTCGGTGATCTCCTTGAAGGAATATATTCCGGCGACGCGGCGGCCGGCCTTCACCCGGTTCAACGTGTTCCTGCGCGACCGTTTCACCTGCCAATATTGCGGCGAGCCGAGCCCGTCGCATTATCTGACCTTCGATCATCTGGTGCCGCGGTCGCGCGGCGGCCATACGACCTGGGAGAACGTCGTCACCGCTTGTTCGACCTGCAACCTGACCAAGGGCAACCGGCTGCCGCAGGAGTCAAAAATGTATCCGCGCCGCCCGCCGGCGCAGCCGACCAGCCATCTGCTCCAGGAAAACGGCCGCGGCTTCCCGCCCAATTTCCTGCACCATTCCTGGCGCGACTTCCTCTATTGGGACAGCGAACTCGAAGCCAGCTGACGCGCGCCGCCGCGCGAAGCCGCGCCGTCATTTCCATATTCGAATTATGACTCTGTTGCGCCATATCGAGCGTTGCAACGCGTTCCGCGCCGAGCGGTTTCGCCCGTTCCGCCTCGGCGACCGGCGCATCGGCTTCATACGTCATGACAATGCCGAGCGGCTCGCGGACTTTCCCGACATCTTCGCGGTAACGGCCGACGCGGTGCGTCTGGTCGCGCGCGGCGGCTTCGACGAGCTCAGCGCCGCCATCGACCGCGTCGTCGAGCGCCTGGTCGCGGACGGGCTGGTGGCGAAATGGCGCAACGAATTCTTCGCCGTGGCGCCCGGCTGGGACGAGGCGCCGCTGTTCAAGCTGGATCGGGGCGCGATCTCGTTTTTCGGCGTGCGCGCGTCGGGCGTGCATTTGAACGGCTATCGCCGCGACGGCGCGGTCAAGCTCTGGATCGGGCGCCGCGCCGCCGACAAAAAGGTCGATCCCGACAAGCTCGACAATCTCGTCGCCGGCGGCATCGGCTATCCATACGGCATCGCCGACACGCTAGTGAAAGAGGCCGAGGAAGAGGCCGGCATGGCGCCCGCGCTCGCCGCGCGCGCGGTGCCGCGCGGCTTCGTCGCCTATCGCATGGAGTGGGGCGAGGGCGTGCGCGACGACCGGCTCTATATCTACGATCTCGAAACGCCGGCGGACTTCACCCCGCGCAACCAGGATGGCGAGATCGTCCATTTCTCGCTCATGAATGCCAGCGAGGTCTTGGAGCGGGTCGCCGCGAGCGACGATTTCAAATTCAACGTCAATCTGGTGATTATCGATTTCGCGCTCCGCCACGGCATCGTGCCGGAATCGCATCCGGAATTCGCCGCGTTGTCGGTTGGCCTCCGGCGACAGCCGGATTAAATAGGTTGAACCGCCAAGACCCCAAGACGCCAAGGAAATGACCCTAGAGTCTGATCCAACCAACGGGAATCAATCTTCCCGTCGTCCCTGCGAAAGCAGGGACCCAGGGCCAGCGACGAGACCCCAATCCTGGACCCCGGCTTTCGCCGGGGTGACGGAAGGGGTGTTTGAATCGGGATGGATCAGACTCTAGCGAAGCGTCAATGAACTTGGCGTCTTGGCGCCTTGGTGGTGTCAAAATTTCTATTTTTTCGCGGCCAGCGTGAGAACCTCCTCTGGCGTCCGGCCCTCCTCCCGTAAACTCTGGATCGCCATCGCGCGATCGCGCTTGGCGAAGCGCTTGCCGTCGGCATCGGTCAGCAGCGCGTGATGACGCCAGCGCGGCACCGGCAGATCGAGCAGTGCCTGTAACAGTCGATGGATATGCGTTGCCGGGAACAGGTCGCGGGCGCGCGTGACCAGGGTAACGTCTTGGATCGCATCGTCGATGGTGACGGCGAGATGGTAGGAGGCGGGCGTATCCTTGCGCGCCAGCACGACATCGCCCAACGCGAGGGGGTCGGCCACGATCCGCCCCACTTCCTCGTCGCTCCAATCGAGCGGGCCGGTGCGCGCCAGCGCCTTCGCCACATCGAGCCGCAGGGCATAGGCCGTGCCTGCTTCGATCCGGCGCCGCCGTTCCTCCGCTGGCAACGCGCGACATGTGCCCGGATAGATCGGGCCTTCGCCGCCATGCGGCGCCGACGCCGCGCCGGTGATATCGGCGCGGGTGCAAAAGCAGGGATACAACACGCCCATCGCGTCGAGCCGCGCCAACGCGGCGCGGTAATCGTCGAAATGACCGGATTGGCGGCGCACCTCGCCGTCCCAATCGAGGCCGAGCCAGGCCAAATCCTCGAAGATGGCGCCGGCGAATTCCTCGCGGCAACGGCCGCGATCGATGTCCTCGATGCGCAGCAGGAATTTTCCGCCGCTGTCGCGCGCGAGACGCCAGGCAAACAGCGCCGAATAGGCATGGCCCAGATGCAAGAGCCCGGTCGGGCTCGGGGCGAAACGGGTGACGATCAATTCATTTCGACTCCCGTCCAGCCCCCACCCGACAACGCGTCGCGTTGTCTGCCCTCCCCCGCGTGCGGGGGAGGGTTGGGAGGGGGCGTGACTTCATTCGATGCATCATCTATTTCAAGACGGCATGAATACCAAGATTCCGTCGCTACTTCCGCAACTCACCGGCCCGTCGGCGATCTATCCCAAGGGCGCCACGCCGAAGCGCGTCGTGGTGCTGTTGCACGGCCTTGGCGCCGACGGCAACGATCTCTTCGGCCTGGTGCCAGCGCTGGCGCCGGCCTTGCCCGACACGTACTTCGTTTCGCCCGACGCGCCTTACCCGTGCGACATGGCGCCGTACGGCCGGCAATGGTTCAGCCTGCAAATCCGCAGCGCCGAGGCGATCGAAGCCGGGGTGCGCGGCTCGGCCGGCATCCTCGACGCCTTCCTCGACGAGATGCTGGAAAAATTCGGCCTCGGCGACGACAGGTTGGCGCTGGTGGGATTCTCCCAGGGCACGATGATGTCGCTTTATGTCGGCTTGCGCCGCGCGACGGCGCTCGCCGGCATAGTCGGTTATTCCGGCCGCCTCGTTGGCCAACCGAGCGAGTTCAAATCCAAGCCGCCGGTATTGCTGGTCCATGGCGACGCCGATCAGGTGGTGCCGCCGGAGTCCTTGCCGCAAGCGGTCGCCGCCTTGAAGACGGCCGGTGTTCCGGTCGAAAGCCTGAGCCGGCCCGGCCTCGGCCACGGCATCGACGAAGAAGGCTTGCGCCGCGGCCGCGATTTTCTCGCCCGCGTTCTCGCCTAACCCGCCTGGTCCGCCGCCATCAATTGCTTGAGCCGCTCCTGTGTATCGGCCGCGTCCCAGACGGCGGCACCTTGCAGCTGCGCGACCAACCGGCCTCGCGGATCGATGAGAAAGCTGGTCGGCAGGCCCTGCACCTTGAACGCGCTGGCCACGAGGCCCGGCGGGTCGAGCGCGACCTGAAGCGATTGCAGCTTGAGCGAGGCGACGAACGGCGCCACCTTGTCGCCGTCGCGGTCCTCGGAAATGGCGATGATGTCGAGGCCGGCGCCGAGCTTCGCCTGCAGCCGGTCCAGCGACGGCATCTCCTTGATGCAGGGCGGGCACCACGTCGCCCATAGATTGACCAAGACCCAGTGGCCGCGAAAATCCGCGAGTTGTTCGGGCTTGCCGTCGCGGCCGGAGAATCGCGCCTCGGGCGCTGGTCGCGGCGGCGCGATCGGGCTAAAGTCGCCGAGCGGAATGACCGGTTCGGCCCGCATCGGTTCGGGCTGCGGAGTCCGTGCGCCGAGATAGAGCGCGGCGGCGATCAGACAGATGACGAGAACGACGGCGATGGCGATGGTTCGGCCGGGTTGCATTGTCAGTTCCGATCCGGAGCGGCTGTGAGCAAGCCGCCGAAGAATGCCGCTTGGGGCGGACGCTTTGCGCTCGGCCCGTCCGAGATCATGCAAAAGATCAATGTCTCGCTCGACATCGACAAGCGCCTCTATGCCCAGGATATCGCCGCCTCGCTTGCCCATGCGGCGATGCTGGCGCGGCGCAAGATCATCTCGCCGGAAGATGGCGAGGCGATCGCGCGCGGTCTAGTGCAAATCAAGAACGAGATCGAAACCGGGTTGTTCCCGTTCCGCGCCGAGCATGAGGACATCCATCTCAATATCGAGGCGCGGTTGGCCGAGATCGCCGGGCCGGCGGCGGGGCGGCTGCACACCGCCCGCTCCCGGAACGACCAGGTCGCGACCGATTTCCGGCTCTGGGTCCGCGACGCCGTCGACCGGCTCGATGCGCGGACGCGGGATTTGCAAGCGGCCCTCCTCGATCGCGCCGAGCGGCACGCCGCCACCATCATGCCCGGCTTCACCCATATGCAGCCGGCCCAGCCCGTGACCTTCGGCCATCATCTCATGGCCTATGTCGAGATGCTGGGCCGCGACCGCGGGCGGTTCAAGGATTGCCGCGCGCGCGCCAATGAATCGCCCTTGGGCGCCGCGGCGCTCGCCGGCACGTCGTTTCCGATCGATCGGGACGCGACGGCGCGCGATCTCGGCTTCGACCGGCCGGCGGCGAATTCGATGGACGCGGTGTCGGACCGCGACTTCGCGCTCGAATTCCTGGCGGCGGCGGCGATCGCGGGCCTGCATCTGTCCCGCTTCGCCGAGGAAATCGTGCTATGGAGCGCGCCGAATTTCGGCTTCGTGGCGTTGAGCGACGCCTTCACCACCGGCAGCTCGATCATGCCGCAAAAGCGCAATCCCGACGCGGCCGAACTGGTGCGCGCCAAGACCGGCCGGCTCAATGGCGATCTGGTGGTGCTGTTGACGGTGATGAAAGGGTTGGCGCTGACCTACGCCAAGGATTTGCAGGAAGACAAGGCGCCGGTCTTCGACGCGGCGGACACGCTCGAACTGTGCCTCGCCGCCACCGCCGGCATGGTGCTCGATCTGCGCGTCGATGAAGCCGCCATGCGCGCCGCCGCGGCCGCGGGTTTCAGCACCGCGACCGATCTCGCCGACTGGCTGGTGCGGGTGTTGGACCTGCCGTTCCGCGAGGCCCATCATCGCGCCGGCGCCCTGGTCAAGCGCGCGGAGACGTTGGGCTGCGATCTCGCCGGCTTGCCGCTCGCCGAAATGCAGAAGGTCGAGCCGCGCGTCACCGCGGATGTGTTCGCGGTGCTGAGCGTGGAGAAATCGGTCGCGAGCCGCGCCAGTTTCGGCGGCACCGCGCCCGCCGAGGTGCGCAAGGCCATCGCCGCCGCGCGCAAGCGGTTCCTATGAGACACGCGACCTGGGTTTTGATCGCCGCGTTGGCGCTGTCGCTATCGCTCGCCGTCGCGGGCTGCGGCAAGAAAGGACCGCCGGAACCGCCATCGGTTCATAAGGACCCGCAGCAATATCCCAATCCCAATGAGTGAGAGCGAATTACCGGGCGCGCCGGACCTCGCTTACCGCGACGGCGCGTTGTCGCTGGAACAAGTGCCGGTCGCGCGCATCGCCGAACAGGTCGGCACGCCGTTCTACGCCTATTCGAGCGCCCATCTCGAACGCCGCTATCGCGAATTCACGGTGGCGTTCGGCGGCAAGGCGATGCTGTGCTTCGCGGTGAAGGCGCTGTCGAATGTCGCGGTGCTGCGCCATCTCGGCCGTCTTGGCGCCGGCGCCGATCTTGTCTCCGAGGGCGAATTGCGCCGCGCGCTCGCCGCCGGCATTCCGCCGAGCCGCATCATTTTTTCTGGCATCGGCAAGACCGAGACGGAATTGCGCGCGGCGCTCGCCGCCGATTTGCATCAGATCAATGTCGAGTCCGCGCCGGAATTGTCACTGTTGAGCGATCTCGCGCAGCGCATGGGCAAGACCGCGCGCGTCGCGATTCGCATCAATCCCGATGTCGCCGCCGACACCCACGCCAAAATCTCCACCGGCAAGGCCGGAAGCAAATTCGGCATCGACCTCGTGCATGCCGCCGATTCGTTTCGCCGCGCCAAGCAATTGCCGGGGATCGAGCCGGTCGGCGCCGCGGTGCATATCGGCTCACAGATCACGTCGCTGGCGCCGTTGGAGGCGGCATTCGGCCGCGTCGTCGATGTTTACAAGGCGATGCGCGGCGAGGGCATCAAGCTGACGCGGCTTGATCTCGGCGGCGGGCTCGGCATCCGCTACCGGCACGAGACGCCGCCTTCGATCAATGCCTATGCCGCGATGGTGACGCGGCTGACGCGCGGCCTCGACGCGTCGCTGAGCTTCGAGCAGGGCCGCTGGATTTGCGGCAATGCCGGCATCCTGGTGTCGCGCGTGCTTTACATAAAAGACGGCGCGACACGGCGCTTCGTCATTGTCGACGCGGCAATGAACGATCTGGTGCGGCCCGCGATGTACGAGGCGTGGCATGAGATCGTGCCCGCCATAGCGCCCGCCGCAAAGGCCAAGCGCGCGCCAGCCGATGTGGTCGGGCCGGTTTGCGAGACCGGCGATATTTTCGCGACCGAACGCGAGTTGCCGCCCGTGGCGGCCGGCGATCTAGTGGCGCTGCTCTCGGCCGGCGCCTATGGCGCGATCATGAGTTCGGAATACAATTCGCGCCTGTTGGTGCCGGAAGTCATCGTGCGCGGCACGGAGTTTGCGACGGTGCGGCCGCGCCCCACTTATGAGGATATGCTGGCGCGGGAGAAGCTGCCGCCTTGGCTGTGACCGGGGAACCCAAGCCCGACGCGAACGGCGCCAAGCCGAGGCTATGGCTGGCCGCGACCGCGTTGCTGTGGGAGCGGCTGTGGCCGGCGCTCGCCCCCGCGCTTGCCATTGCCGCGGCCTTCCTGGTGCTTGCCCTGTTT
>JAATGI010000130.1 GCA_015654725.1 Rhodospirillales bacterium | reverse complement strand
CGTGCTCGAACGCCCAGCTCGCGGCGTCGCCATAGATATATTCGATGTTGTCGAGCGCGGCGCGATGCGCCAGCGCGAAGGACAGCATCGGCACCGAGATATCGATGCCCATGACATGGCCCTCGGGCCCGACCAGTTCGGCCAGTTCGAAGGTGGTGGCGCCGTTGCCGCAGCCGACATCCAGAACCGCCGCGCCGCGCTTGATATCGGCGTGCGCGATCAGCGCCTCCGCCACCGGCGCCAGCATCTTGTCGGTCTGTTCCTGTTCCTCGGCCCATTGCTCGCCGGCGGGGCCGTTCCAATAGGCGACCTGGTCTTGATGCAATTCTTCCGGCGTTTTCATGCCGCTTGCCGCCGCGCCATTTTCAGCCATGCAATCCTCGAATGCCGGTAAGACCTTTCCTATCCCTAGCATTGCTCTATTCTCGGACCAAGCAGCGAAAGCGGCATCGGGAGCGAAACGCATGGCCGGACACGAGACGGCGGCGATCGAGGTTCGCGGCACCGCGTTGCGCCTGGCGCGCGGCGGCGCGGGCGAGACGCTGCTGTTCCTGCACGACGCCACCGGCGCGACGCCGTGGCGGCCGTTTCTCGACCGGCTCTCGGCGCGGTTCGCCGTGATCGCCCCAGAGCATCCCGGCTATGGCGGCGGCGAGCCGCCCGTCTGGCTCGACCGCGTCGCCGACCTCGCCAATTTCTATCTCGATTGCCTCGACGCCCTCGATCTCCGGCGCGTGCATCTCGTCGGCGCGTCGCTCGGCGGCTGGGTCGCGGCCGAATTGGCGACGCGCAACGCGAGCCGTCTCGCCTCGCTGACGCTGATCGATCCGCTCGGGCTGTATCTCGCCGGCGCCGGCGGCATCGATCCCTTCGTCACCAATGACGAGCAGGCGATCCGCGATTTGTTTTTCGACCAGAAAATCGCCGACGCGGCGGTGGCGCGGTTGCTGGCGCCCGAGGCCGAAGACGCGCTGCTCGGAAACAAGATGGTGACGGCGAAGCTCGCCTGGCAGCCGCGGCTGCACGATCCGCATCTCGTGAAATGGCTGCACCGCGTCGCCGTCCCGGCGCTGATCGTGTGGGGCGAGAACGACCGGCTGTTGCCCAAGGAATACGGCGACTCATGGCGGCGCGCGATTCCCGGCGCCGAATGGGCGATGCTGCGGCATTGCGGGCATCTGCCGCATCTGGAACAGCCGGAGCAAACCGCCGGCGCGATCGCGGATTTCATCGCGGGAAGAAAGGCGGCGTCATGAAAATCTTCAACTTCCACCTCATGCCCTATGCCGATGCCGATCTCGACTCGATCGAGAAGAACGGCTCGGCCTGGGTCACGTACTCGAACAAATATTACGACCCGATCAAGGGCGCCGAGCTGTACAACCAATATCTCGACCAGATGGAGCGCGCCGACGAGCTCGGCTTCGACGGCGTCTGCGTCAACGAGCATCACCAGACCGCCTACGGCATAATGCCGGTGCCGGGCGTGCTGGCGGGCGCGCTGTCGCGCAAGATCAAGCACGGCAAGCTCGCGATCTTGGGACGCGCTGCGCCGCTGGTGAACAACCCGCTCACCAGCGCCGAGGAATTCGCGATTCTCGATAACATCACGCGCGGCCGCGTCATCGCCGGTTTCGTGCGCGGCATCGGCGCCGAATATCATTCGATGGGCATCAATCCGGCGGAATCGAACGGGCGCTTCCAGGAGGCACATGATTTGATCATGCGCGCCTGGACCGAACCGGGCCCGTTCGCCTTCGCCGGCAAGTATTACAATCTACGCTACGTCAATCCCTGGCCGCGGCCTTATCAGCAGCCGCATCCGCCGATCTGGATTCCGTCCTCCGGCTCGATCTCGACCATCCGCTGGGCGGCGGCGCGCCGCTATACCTATTGCCAAACGCTGGCGCCGATCGGAATCGTCGCCAAGGTGTTCGATCTTTATCGCGAGGAGGCCGACAAGGCGGGCTATCAGGCCACACCCGAGCAACTCGCCTGGTCGAACGCGATCTATATCGCCGAGACTGACGAGAAGGCGCGGCGCGAGGCGCGCCCACACCTCGATTCCTATTCGACCAAGTTCCTCAAGACCAACCCGGTGATGATGTCGCCGCCCGGCTATTCGAGCCTTGAGTCGGTGAAGCGCCAGCGCGCCTTGCGCGGGAGCCGGCCGCAAAGCCCCGACGATCTGATCGATCAAGGCGTCGTGATCGTCGGCAGCCCCAACACGGTCAGGGAAAAGCTCGCGGCCTATCAGGATTTGGCGGGCTTCGGCTATTCGCTGACCAAGACCCAGTTCGGCACCATGCCGCATGCCATGGTCGAGGCGAATCAGGCCGCCATCGCCGAGGAAGTTCTGCCCTATTTCCGCGACCGCATGCCGGAACCGCGCAAGGCGGCGGCTGAATAACAATAAAAAAATTGAACCGCCAAGGCGCCAAGACACCAAGTCAACGCGCCATACCGGCGCGATCCCCGGGTCAAGCCCGGGGAGGTATCCACGGATGAATGGACCCCGGCCTTCGCCGGGGTGGTGAGTTCCTGTCTATATCTTTTATTTCTTGGTGCCTTGGCGTCTTGGTGGTTCAAAAATTTGTTTTAGCCCCATACCTCGCGCGCGGTTTCCACCACCAGGCGGAGCTTGGCGAATTGCTCGGCCTCGCTCACCGCCTCGCCCGCGAGCACGGAGGCGAAGCCGCATTGCGGCGACAGGCAGAGCTGATCGAGGGCGACGAATTTCGCGGCGGCGTCGATGCGGCGCTTTAATTCGTCCTTGGTTTCCAGCGCGCCGCGCTTGGTCGAGACCAGGCCGAGCACGATTTTCTTGCCCTTCGGCACGAAGCGCAGCGGCTCGAAGCCGCCCGAGCGCTCGTCGTCATATTCGAGAAAAAAGCCGTCGACCGCGAGCTCGTTGAACAGCGCCTCGGCGAGAAAGTCGTAGCCGCCCGAGGCGAAGCCGGCGCCGCGAAAATTGCCGCGGCAGGTATGGAGCGTGATGGTCATGCCGGGCGGCTTGTTCCGCAAGGCGTCGTTGATGAGCTTGATATAGGTCAAATGGATGCGTTCGCCGTCGCCGCCGGCCTTGGTCATGGCCGCGCGCTGCGCCGGGTCGCACAGGCCGGCGAAGCTGGTATCGTCGAATTGCAGATAGGTGCAGCCAAGATCGTGCAGCGCCGCGATTTCGGCGGCATAGACGGCGGAGAGGTCGCTCCAGAATTGCGCGATATCGGGATAGGTCTCGGGATCGACGATGCGGGCGCCGCCGCGGCGATGCAGCACGCTCGGCGCCGGAATCGTCATTTTCGGCGTCGATTTCTCCGCCGCCGCTTTGAGGAAGGTGAAATCATCGGCGAAGATCGGCTGGTCGAGCGCGAGCCGGCGCTTGGCGCGGAGCTGGCTCGCGCTGAACTGAAAGCTGCCGCCCGGCGACACCGGCTGCGCCACGAGTTTGTCCAGCTCCTCGATGCCGCCGATGCGCTTGTAGAAATCCCAATGCCAGGAATCGCGGCGGAACTCGCCCTCGATCAGGTCGCGCTTGGCGCTCTGACGCGCCTGCAACAAGGCGGCGGGACGAATCAGGCTGCCGACCTGGTCGGCGCGAAACGGAGGCTTGGCGTCCGTCATGATGTTCTCCCGCGCCATCCTGCGGGCAAATGCCGAAGTCGGCAAGCGCGCCGCGG
>JAATGI010000010.1 GCA_015654725.1 Rhodospirillales bacterium | reverse complement strand
TATCAGCCGCTGTCCGGCGTCGGCAAGGCGGCGCCGGTGGCCGTCCGCCCGCAACCGGCGGTGCCGATCAAGAAATCGGTTCATCCCGATTACGTCGTCTGTCTCGAAGACGGCAAGAAGCTCAAAATGCGCAAGCGCCATTTGATGACCGCGTTCAAGCTTACGCCCGACGCCTATCGCGAACGCTGGGGTCTGCCGCCGGATTATCCGATGGTGGCGCCGAATTACGCGCGCCAGCGCTCCCGGCTCGCCAAGGAGATCGGGCTCGGCACCCGGGGCCGCAAAGGCGGCTGACCGCCGCGCCCTAAACGCGGCGCTCGGCGATAGTGGATCGTTCCCGCTATTGCGTTATAATCGACCTTAGGCAGGCGTAATAACGACAGGTCGGATGACCTCGCGACTGGAACGGCTATGCATCGATAAGGGCTTGAAGATGACCGAGCAACGCCGTGTCATCGCGAGGGTTCTGTCGGACGCGGTCGACCATCCCGATGTCGAAAGCGTTTACCGCCGCGCGGTCGAAGTCGATCCCAAGATCAGCATCGCCACGGTCTATCGCACCGTGCGCCTGTTCGAGGAGGCCAATATTCTCGAGCGGCACGATTTCGGCGACGGCCGCGCCCGTTACGAGGAAGCGACCGGTGATCATCACGATCATCTGATCGACGTGCAGAGCGGCCGCGTCATCGAATTCAAGAACGAGGCGATCGAGAAACTGCAAGCCGACGTGGCGGCGGGCCTCGGTTTCTCGTTGGTCGGCCACCGGCTCGAGCTTTACGCCGTGCCGCTGACGTCCGACCGGGCGCCCGCGGACAAGAAGGCGAAGAAATGACCGGCGCCGCGGCGGCAAGAAATAGGGCTGCGGACGGCGCCACGGCGCGGCCGGTCGATCTTCGTTCGGGCTCGCTCCAAATTCGCCTCGCCGAAAGCGAGGCCGATATCGACGGCGTTCAGGCGCTGCGTTATCGCGTGTTCTATGAGGAAATGGGCGCGACGCCGAACCCTGACATGGCGCTCAAACGACGCGATTTCGACGATTTCGACCGCCATTGCGACCATCTTCTCGCGATCGATCATGCGCTCGGCTCCGGGCCGGAAGCCATCGTCGGCACCTACCGCTATATTCGTCGGCCGGCGGCGAAAAAAATCGGCCGGTTCTATTCCGCGGCCGAATTCGACATTTCCAAGATCGTCGCCTTTCCGGGCGAGATTCTGGAACTCGGCCGCTCCTGCGTCGATGCTCGGGCCCGTAACAGCGCGACCCTGCGGCTGTTGTGGCGCGGCAACGCCGCCTATGTCTTTCATCACAAGATCGATCTGATGTTCGGTTGCGCGAGTCTGGCCGGCACCGATCCCGACGCGCTGGCGGTACCGCTCACCTATCTTTACCAGCATCGCCTGGCATCGCCCGAATTGCGGCCGCGCGCCTTGCCCGGGCGCTATGTCGAGATGAACCGGCTCGCGCCCGGCTCCTACGACGCCGAAGCCGCGGCCGCCGCGATGACGCCGATCGTCAAAGGCTATTTGCGGCTCGGTGGCTGCGTCGGCGAGGGCGCCGTGATCGACCGCCAATTCAACACCATCGACGTCTCGGTGGTGGTGCGATGCGACCACGTCACCGAGAAATATTATCGCCACTACGAGCGCCGGGCGAAAACCGATGGCGTGACCTGGAATCCGAAGGGCCTATGAGCGCTTATCTGCTGCGGCTCACGCGGATCTTCCTTTATCTCGGCCTGACCTTGCCGTTGATGCCGGTGCAGGGCGTCGCCGTCATGTTCGGCTTGCCGCTGGCGGAGCGACTGCCGCGAATCTATCACCGCTGGGTCTGCCGTTTGTTCGGCTTCAAGCTCGCGGTCGAAGGCAAGCCGACCGAGGCCCGCCCCGCCTTGTTCATCGTCAATCACACTTCCTATCTCGATATCGAGATTTTGGGCGCGACCATCGAAGGCTCGTTCGTTTCCAAGGCCGAGGTGGCGCGTTGGCCGTTGTTCGGTTGGCTCGCCAAGCTGCAGCGCACCGTCTTCATCGATCGCCGCAAGAGCGCCGCCGCCGGCCATCGCGGCGCGATTGTCGCGCGGCTCGACCGCGGCGACCGGCTCATCCTATTTCCCGAGGGCACCAGCAGCGACGGCAATCACGTTCTGCCGTTCAAATCGAGCCTTTTCAGCGTCGCCGAATATCGCCGCGACGGCGCGCCGATCACGGTCCAGCCGGTTTCGGTCGCCTATGTCCGGCTCGACGGAATTCCGATCGGCCGGTCGTTTCGCCCCCTCTTTGCCTGGTATGGCGATATGGATATGGCGCCCCATTTATGGACCTTGTTGGGATTGGGCGTGCTGACCGTGGAGATCGCCTTCCATCCGCCGGTCACGATCGACCAATTCTCCAGCCGCAAGGAATTGGCGCAATATTGTCAACGCATCATCGGCGACGGGGTCGCGGAATCCTTGGCGGGCCGCAGGCCGGTTCCCGCCGCCGCCAAGCGGCGGCGCCAGCCCAAGCGCCCGGTCCAGGAGCCGGTTCGCGTTTCATGATCGCGTCACGCGCCTCCGGCAAGAAGCTGCATATCAAGACCTATGGTTGCCAGATGAATGTCTATGATTCGGCGCGCATGGCCGAGGTGCTCGCGCCGCTGGGCTATGCGCCCAGCGACAGCGCCGAGGACGCCGATATGGTGATCCTCAATACCTGCCACATCCGCGAAAAGGCGGCGGAAAAAGTCTATTCCGAGCTCGGGCGGTTGAAGCGCTGGCATGGGGCGAAACCCGCCTCGGGCGAGCGCCGGATTCTCGCGGTCGCGGGCTGCGTCGCCCAGGCCGAAGGCGCCGAAATTCTGGCGCGAGCACCCTATGTCGATATCGTATTGGGGCCGCAGACCTATCATCGCTTGCCGGAGATGGTGGCGAAAGCGACGCGGCAAGCCGGCGGCGTCCTCGATACCGACTTCCCGGTCGAGCCGAAATTCGATTACTTGCCTACGGTATCCACGGCGCCGGGCGTCGGCGCGTTTCTGTCGGTCCAGGAGGGCTGCGACAAGTTCTGCACCTTCTGCGTCGTGCCTTACACGCGCGGCGCGGAGTATTCCCGGCCCGCCGCCGCCATTCTGGCGGAAGCGCGGCGCCTGAACGAGCTCGGCGCGCGCGAGATCACGCTGTTGGGCCAGAACGTCAATGCCTATCGCGGCGTCGCACCCGATGGCGGCGCATGGGGACTGGGCGAACTCATCCGGGCCGTCGCCGCGTTGCCGGGCCTGGCGCGGATTCGCTATACCACCTCGCATCCGTGCGATGTCGACGATGATTTAATCGCGGCGCATCGTGACGTGCCGATGCTCATGCCGTTCCTGCATTTGCCGGTGCAATCGGGCTCGGACCGCGTGCTCGAGGCGATGAACCGGCGCCACACCAGCCACGATTATCGCCGCACGGTGGAGCGGCTGCGGGCGGCCCGGCCCGATCTCGCGCTCTCGTCCGATTTCATCGTCGGCTTCCCCGGCGAAAGCGAGGCGGATTTCGCCGCGACCCTGGCGCTGGTGCGCGAGATTGGCTTCGCCCAGGCGTTCTCGTTCAAATATTCGCCGCGGCCGGGGACGCCGGCGGCGGCCATGCCGCGCCAAGTGCCCGACGCGGTCAAGGCCGAGCGTCTCGCTGAACTGCAAGCGTTGCTGCGTGAGCAGCAACGCGACTTCAACGCCGCCTGTATCGGCCGCGAACTGCCGGTGCTGTTCGAACGGCAAGGCCGCCATGACGGGCAATTGGTCGGGCGCAGCCCGTATCTCCAAGCCGTGCATGCCGAGGCGCCGGCCGCCGCGATCGGCACCGTGGCGAAGGTGCGTTTGACCGCGCTCGGCGCCAACAGCATCGCGGGCGAGGTGGTGGCATGACCCGTCACCTCGAAGCGGTCGCCCATTTGCAGATGGAATTCGACGACAACACGCTGCTGCCGCCGCTCTTCGGCGAGCGCGACCGGAATCTCGAACGCATCGAGGAAAGGTTGGGCGTGGCGTTGGTGTCGCGCGGCAATCGGCTGGTCATTTCCGGACCCGGCCCGCGCGCCGAAATGGCGCGCACGGCCCTTGAGTCGCTTTATGGCGGCCTCAAACGCGGCCGGGATATCGACAGCGCCGCGGTCGATGCCGCCTTGCGGCTGGCCGAGG
>JAATGI010000212.1 GCA_015654725.1 Rhodospirillales bacterium | reverse complement strand
GGAGATTGTCCGGCAGCCATGAGGTCTGATCGAAATAGAGCACGCGTTCGAGCGCGGAGCGGTGGCGATCGACCTGGAACGGGCGCGGATCGGGCGGGTAGCGTTCCGTAACGCCGCTCAAGAGCCGATCGCGCTCGGCGAAGGTGAGCGCGCCCATCCACCGCGCCATGCGCTCCTCGGGATCGCGTAAAGCAAGCGACGCCGCCAGAATCTTGACCCGGCGAAAGCCGTAAGGCAGCGCCTCGATCAGCGGCGCCGCGAGTTGGCCGTGCGCGCAGGCCGGCACCAGGCGCTGATACAGTGCCGCGAAACGCTCGACCGAATGTTTCGGATAGCCGCCAAGCAACTCGTCGGAACCTTCGCCGGTCAGCACCATTTTCACGCTCTTCGCCGCCTCGCGCGAAATCAGATAGATCGGGATGTTGGAGGCCTCGGCCACGGGCGCGTCCTGATGATCGATCAGAGTGGGAAGCTGCGCCATCAGATCGCCGGCGGCGACGGTGAGCTCGGTATGCGCGGTGTGGAATTGCCGCGCGATGATGGCGGCGTAAGGCAGCTCGGAATAGCGCGCCTCGCGGAAGCCCACCGAGAAGGTGTTGATCGGCTGGTTCGAATGCCGGCTCATCAGCGCGACGATGGCGGAACTGTCGAGCCCGCCCGAGAGGAACGCGCCGAACGGCACGTCCGAGACCATGCGCAACCGCACCGCGTCGTCGAGCGTCGTCATGAAGGCGCCGGGCGGATCGCTCACCGGCCCGGCGTCTGCCTCGGGCGCCGCGCCGTAGGGCGGGCGGAAGAATTCGGTGTCGTGAAGTTTGCCGCGCTCCCAAATGGCGTAGCTGCCGGGCATGAGCTTGCGCACGCCCGCGAACAGGCTGTGCGGCGCCGGGACATAGCGATGGACGAAATAATCGGCGAGGGCCGCGCGGTCGAGCGCGAAGCCGGGGCCGCCGAAGGCCAGGATCGCCTTGATCTCGGAGGCGAAGAAAATCGCGCCGTCGCGCTCATGGATGAACAGCGGCTTCTTGCCGAAATGATCGCGCGCCAACATCAGGCGCTGACGCTTCTCGTCCCACAGCGCGAACGCGAACATGCCGCGAAACCGCTCGACGCAGCGCGGACCCCATTCGACATAACCGTTGAGCAAGACTTCGGTATCGGAAGTGGTGCGGAAGCGATGACCCTTGGCCTCGAGCTCGCGGCGCAGGGCGTGGAAGTTATAGATCTCGCCGTTGAACACCAGCGTGACGCCGGCCGATTGATGCGTGATCGGCTGGTCGCCGGTGGCGAGATCGATGATGGCGAGCCGGCGATGGCCGAGTCCGATCGTGTGCGCGCCGTCGGCGCTGCGCTGCACGAAAAAGCCTTCGCCGTCCGGCCCGCGATGGCGGATGCGGTCGGTCATGGCCTGAAGGCGCTGGCCCGCATCCGCGGGCTGGCCCGGCAGAATGAATCCGGCGACGCCGCACATCGGCTTATTCCGCCGCGCGCGTTGCGCCGGAACCCTCCGCGACAACGGGGGAGGGGCGATGCGAAGCGAACGCCTTGTCGTAAGCGGCGAGCAATGGTGGCACGGAGAATTCCCAAGCAAGTTGGGTGCGCAGCCGCGCCATGCCGTAGTCGCGCATTTGCGCCCGCCGCTCGGGATCGCCGATCAGCCGCAACACCCCTTGGGCCAGCGCGACTTCCTTGTTGGCTTCGACATAAAGCGCGGCGTCGCCCGCCGAGACCCGCGCCTCGGTCAGGTCGTAACAGACGATAGGCAGGCCGAAGAACATGTATTCGATCATTTTGTTCATCGTGCTCTGATCCGACCATTCGTTCTTCGGATCGGGATCGATCGCGATGTCCGCCGAGGACAGGATGCGGCAGAGTTGCTCGTCGCTGACGCGGCCGGTGAAGGTGCAGTAATCGGCGACGCCGATCTCCCGGGCGTAGGCTTTGATCGCGGGCTGATGCGGCCCGCCGCCGACGAACACGGCGTGGAAATCGCGGAAATTGAAGGTCTCGGCCAGGATCTTGACGGCCCGCGCGAGGTGATCGACGCCGTCTTGCGCGCAAATCTCGCCGAGATAGACCAGGAGAAATTTCTTGCCCCGGCGCCAGGACGGATCGGGCGGATAAAGCGCGAAACGGTCGAGGCTCGGGCCCGAGCGCACGACATAGACATCCTCGGGGCGTTTGCCACCGCGCCGCACGGCAATGCGTTTGTGGCTCTCGTTGGTGGTGATGACCAGATCGGCTTGGCGGAAGGTCATGCGTTCGAGCCACAACAGCGCGCGGCCGATTCCGCCGCCGCCGCCGAACTTGACCGCGTACATTTCCGGCGACAGGTCGTGATGGTCGAAAATGAAGCGCTTGCCCAAGAGGCGCCAAAACGCGGCGAGCGGCCAATAGATTTCGGGCGGATTGCAAACCTGGAGCACGTCGAAGCCGCGCCCCAGCGCGATCCGCGCCGACAACAGCGCCGTCGCGACAAAGCACCACAGGAACTCGGCGACAAAGGACAGCTTCGATTCGCCCGAGAACGGCAGGCGGTAGCGATGGATCGCGACCCCCTCCAACTCCTCGTAAGCGGCGTTGTAGCCGCGCATTTTCGGGCAGATCACGCTGACGCCATAGCCTGCGCGCGCCAGGCTGGTGGCTTCCAGCCACACCCGGCGGTCGAACGGCACCGGCAGGTTTTGCACCACGATCAGGACGCGGCGCGCGGGCGAAGGGGCGTTCGGTTTCGTCATTCGGCTCAATCTTCTCGACATCTGACGCGGAGGCAACAACCGAAAGAGGTAATCGTCGGGGGTTTTTCCAGCCATTAACTGTTGGCAGGAAAAGCCAGGAGATTTATATGGATACGATGCGACTCTTGAGCTAAAATGCAAAGCGAGGCTGGGGTGACGACAGGCATTCTTGCGGATCGATTCGCAACCTGGAGCGGTTATCCGAAAATGTGAACAACGCGATATTAACAAAGAGACGTTAACAAAATCGATCGACGGGACTCGGCCCGTTAAGAGCGGTTACTTCGAAGTACCACGGCCATGCGAATGAAGGATTTGAGGAATTTATTAAGCGGGAGCCTCGCTCTCGCCGTGGTCGCGTTGTTGTCCGGTTGCGACGAGCCGCAAACCAGCCCCTACCCGTCGCAGACGACGCTGACGCCGCCACCGGCGTACCGGCTGCGCACCGGCGACGTGATCGACATCAAATTCATGTTCAGCCCGGAACTCAACGAGGAACAGACCGTCCAGCTCGACGGGCATGCTTCGTTCCAGCTCGCGCCGGACTTGCTGGTGGCGGGCAAGACCATCGAGGAGGCGCAGCGGATGGTGGAGGAAATCTATTCCCACACCTTGCGCGACGCCTCGGTGTCGCTGTCGGTCAAGGGCCCGCTGCAATGGAAGGTCTATGTCGTGGGCGAAGTGACGACGCCCGGCGAATACGCCACCACCGGCCCGGCCATGACGATCACCCAGGCGGTGGCCCGCGCCGGCGGCCTCAAGGAATCCGCCGATGCCGACAATGTCGTGCTGTTGCGCCGCGACGGCAATGTCGAGCGCGCCTATGGCGTGAGCTATACCGACGCGGTCAATCACTACACGCCCACGGCCGACGTTCAGATGGCGGATTTCGACGTCCTCTACGTGCCGCGGACCGGGGTCGCGCAATCCGGCGTGGCGTGGCGGCACTATGTCATGCAGTTCCTGCCACCCAACATAATTTGCGAGCTCGGCGCCACCGCGACGGTCATGCCGTGACGGACCCGAACGCGCGCGCCCGGCCGGCGGTGTCCCGATGATCGTGGAAATGACGCCACGCAGCGTGCTCAACGTGGTGTTTCGTCACCGCGTCAAGTTCGTCGCGGTTCTGGGCGCATGCCTGTTCCTGGCCGCGGCCTATTGCCTGGTGGCGACGCCGAAATACGAGAGCGCGGCCGAACTCCTGGTGCGCTTCGGCGTCGAACAGCAGACGCGCGCCGACGCCGGCGCCACCATGCCGGCGATCTCGGCGACGCAACTGGAGCGCAAGGAAATCGTCAATTCCCAGATTTCGCTGATGCACAGCCGCGATCTGTTGTCCGACGTGCTGCACAAGATCGGGATCGCCACGGTCTATCCCCGGATCGCCGCCGACACGGCGCCGGAGGAACTCGAGGACACCGCGATCCGGCGCCTCGATCGCGACCTCACCACCGAGGCCGGCAAGGATTCCGACGTTATCGACATGACGTTGCTGAATCCCGATCCCAACATCGCCGCGCAAACCCTGCAGGCGTTGATCGAGTCGTTCCAGAAACGCGAGGCCGCGGTCTATCAATCGCAGCAGCTCGGCTTTCTCCAGGGCCAGCTCGAACAGGCCCGCGCGCAGCTCACCGCGTCGCGCAACGCCGTCGAGACCTTCAAGTCCAAGACCCGGATCGCGTCGCTCGACGAGGAGCGCTCCCTGCTGCTGCGCCAGCGCGCCGACACAAGGCAAAAGCTGGTCGACGAGATCAGCAAGCAGCAGGAAGCGGACCAGCGCTACGCCCGGACCGAGGAATTGCTGAAGCGCATGCCCGAGGACATCAAGCTCTCGGACGAGGCCGACCGTTTCAAGCCGGTGGACGACGCTCGCGAGCGGCTGAGCGAGTTGCGCCAACACGAAAGCGAAATGTCGATCAACTACCGCGACGACAGCCGGCAGATGGTCAATCTGCAGCAGCAGGTGCAATTCGCCGCCGACGAGCTCGCGCGTTTGTCGAAGGAGTCGGTGGCGCGGATTCGCACCGGCCCCAACCCGGTCTATCAGAATCTGCAGCAGGCGGCGCTGATCGCGGCGGGCGACGAATCGGCGGCCGGCGGCGCGCGCAAGCCGCTCGAAGCCGAGCTCGACCGTCTCGATGCGCGGCTCGACGAACTCGGCAAGCAGACCGGCAAGCTCAACGAGCTCGAATTGCAGCAACAGGTCGACGAGGAAAATTTCCGCGGCTATTTGCAAAGCGTCGAGGAGGCGCGGGTCGCCAACGATCTCAATCGCGAAGGCATCACCAGCGTCGCCGTCGTTCAGGCGCCCACCGTCCCGATCAAGCCGTCGCAGCCCCGCGTTCTGTTGCTCCTCGCGGTCGCCTTCGTGCTCGGCGTCGCCGGCGGCATCGCCTTGACCTTCCTCGCCGAAATGGCCGACGAGGCCTTCAGCATGCCCAGCCAAATCGAGGCGGTGCTCGGGGTTCCGGTGCTGGCCACCTTCGCGGTATCGCCGCTGGCGTCGGTATTCGGGCGACGACCTTGACGCCGCGGGCGGCGTTCCCGGCGGCCCTCGGCCTCGCCGCCGCGCTGATCGCGCATCCGGCCGCGGCGGCGGTCATTCCCGATCCCGCGTCGAACAAAACCTTGGCGATTCACGATCTGAGCGGGCAAGTGATCGAGATGCTGCTGCCGCAGCGCGATCATTACGACATTGTCGACCGCCGCCGGCCCTGGGTCCGCATCGGCTACACCAAACGCACGGGCAACGAGCTGGTCCTCTATAATCTTAACAATCGCGTAACCGGTTACATTCGCCCCGAACTGTTGCCGCCCGACGCCGAGCTCTCCGCCATCGCGACGGTCCGCGATCCCGAGGGAAATCTCATCGGCCTGCTGTCGCGGTTTTGAACCGCGCCGGCGGGCGCCGCCGAGCGCGTGCCGGCGCAATACGGCGGCATGCCGGCGCATTTCTTGCCTTGGCCCTCCGCGACTAATAACTTGTTAACCGCCGCTCATTACAGTCCCTCCGAATTATCTAATTTCGGTCGGGAAATACTGTGTCGCCAGCGCAACCCCTTCGGGGCAAGGATGCCCCCGCTTCCGTGGTATCGATTGGCTCGGCCGAGAGTTCGGCCGCGGCGACCGCCAGCCACGATTACGATCGGCGCGCGCGCGGCGATAATGCGCGAATTCCGGGTCCGCTTCATTTGGGGCGCGCCGCGATCGGCCTGATCGATTACACGCCCTCGGCGATCACGGCGCTGCTCGCCGTCCAAGCGGTGTTGATGTTCGCGGCCGGGTGGGCGACGCAAATTGCCGCCGGCATCGGCGGCGGCGAGACCGTTTTCGGCCCGCACCGGCTGATTGTCGCCGCCGCGGCGCTGCTGTTTCCGACCACGGCGATGCTGCAGCGCAGTTTCGAGCCGCGCGCGCACAGCCTGATGGCCTTGTGGGGCATGCGGCTTGTCGCGCCCCTGGCCGTGGCCGAGCTGGTGTCGATCGCGGCGTTCGCGGTCCTGTTTCGGTCGTTGCCGCTCGCCGATTCCGAGGCGGCGCTGCTGCATTGGGTCGGCAGCTGGTTCTTGTTCGCCTATGCCGCCAACGGCGTGGTCAGCAGCGGCGTCGAACTCGTCGTCCGCCATTCCGAGGCGCAAGGCCAGTTGGCCAAGCGCGTGGTGGTCTATGGCGGCGGCACGCACGGCCGCCGCTTCATCGAGGCGCTGGCGCGCCACCCGATCAATTATCTGCGCGTCGAGGCGTTTTTCGACGATCGCGAGCGCGGCGTGCCGAGCCATATCGCGAGCGTGTCCTATGCCGGCAGCTCCGACGAACTCATCACCTTCGTGCAGCGCCAGCAGATCGATGAAGTCTTCATCGCCCTGCCCTGGTCGGCCGACAACCGCATCCTCGATATCCTGCGCAAATTCCGCCATCTGCCGGTGCCGATTCGGTTGGCGCCCGATTCCACCATCGTGCGCGCGCAATCGGGCGGCAATCCGGACATCGCGGTGCCGCTCGCGCCCATCATTCGCCAGCCGCCGCTGTCGCCTTGGGGCCTGTTCGTCAAGGGATTGGCGGACCGCTTCGTCTCGGCCGGCGGGCTGCTGGTGGCGTCGCCGCTGCTCGCCGCGATCGCCGTCGCCGTCCGCGTGACCAGTCCGGGCCCTGTGTTGTTCCGGCAGCCGCGGCTCGGCTTCAACAACCGGCCGTTCGCGGTGTACAAGTTCCGGACCAT
Source organism: Rhodospirillales bacterium (assembly GCA_015654725.1). Classification (GTDB taxonomy): domain Bacteria; phylum Pseudomonadota; class Alphaproteobacteria; order ATCC43930; family CGMCC-115725; genus JAATGI01. The sequence continues at coordinate 5,050 of JAATGI010000212.1, read as the reverse complement.
GCGCGTCGCCGCCGACGGGGAAGACGCGCTGAAGCAGGCGCGCCGCAGCGATCCCCGCCTGACACCGCTCGGCGCCGTGTTGCGGCGCTGGAGCCTCGACGAGCTGCCGCAGCTCTTCAACGTCTTGAAAGGCGAGATGTCTTTGGTCGGCCCGCGCCCCCATCCGATCTGGCGCCAGGCCGGCGACCTTTGGGACCACGGCGGCAACGAGCCGCTCGACGGCATCATTCACGAGTACGCCTCGCGCCATCGCGTCAAGCCGGGCATCACCGGCTGGGCCCAAGTGTCCGGCTATCGCGGCGAAACCGCGACCGTCGAGCGCATGCGTCAACGCGTCGAGCACGATCTGTTCTATATCGACCATTGGTCGCTGTGGTTCGACTTCAAGATTCTGCTGCTGACCTTACTCACGGTGTTCAAGACCAAGGACGCCTATTAGGGCGTGCGGCGGCCGGCGGCGCCGAGCCGCCGCGCCTCGAGCGTAGCGTTGGAAAGACGGTTCACGGACATGAGACGGGGGCTTTCGCTGCTGGCGCTTTTTTGTCTCGCCCCCGCGCTCGCCGTCGCCGCGAGCGACCCGCCGTCATGCCCGCGGCCCGCCCCGCCACCGCCCGAAAGCGAGCGCTTCCTTCCGTTGACCGAGAATCCGCGTCCTTGGGGCGTGCCGACGCTGCGTCCCGATCACCCGCGGCTCTTTCTCGACGCCGCGCATCTGCAGCGGCTGCGCCGGCACTGGCGCGATCCCGCTTATGCCGCGATCGTGCATGAATACGAATACGACACGTCGCTCGATCCGCTGAGCGAGGCGCTGCGCGGCGTCGCCGAGGACGATCCGGCGGCGTGCCGGCTCGCGGCGCGCACCGTGGCGGGCGATTGGCAGCCCAAGATGAACCTGTCGAGCGGCCCGCCCGGCGGCACCGATATGAGCCTGTTCGGCCCGCCCGAGACGATTTACGGCGATGCCGCGGCGCTGGTGTTCGATTGGTGCTACGCCGCCTTGCCGCCGGATCTCAAGGCCACGCTGGTCGCCAAGATCGAACGCCAGAACCAGATGCGCGAGGACGCGCTGAACCGGCACTTCCAATGGCACGAGGCTCATTTCGGCGGCCTGCACGGCTATCTCATGGGCGTGCTCGCGATCGAGGGCGAGCCGGGCGCGAGCCATCGGCTGCAAAAGGCGCAAAACGCGCTGCAGAATTGGACCGAGCTCGGCAACGAACTCCATGGCGACGGCGGCTACAAAACTTACACCTACCAGGACCTGTTCCTGATCGCGCCGGCGATCCTGTGGAGCATGGCGACCGGCCAGGATGTCGTGCGCCGCAATCAATTCATTCTGCATCACGCGGAATTTCTGTTGCGCCGGCTCGCACCCGGCGGCGCCGATTTCATCGCCGGGCCGGGCGACCAGGCCGCCGACGCGCGCGGCATGGTCATCCGGCTGCAAAACCCGACGGCGCTCGGCCCGTTGATGATCGCCGATTATCTCAGGGACGGCTTCGCGCAGTGGCTCGGCCAATATCTCTTGGAGAAGCAGGGCTTCGGCGAGCGCTGGGACAATCCGCGTTGGCTCGATCTGATCTTCCACGACGACACGCTGGCGCCGGTGCCGCCGGCGAACGCGCGGCTTCCGGCGGTGCGCTTCATGGCGGCGGGCGGCATGGTCGATATGCGCTCGGGCTGGAACGGCGCCGCCGGCAAGAATTCCGACGTCGACGCCTGGTTCTATCTCGGCCCGGCGACCGAACACGCCGAAACGGACGCCGGGCATTTCACCATGTGGCGCGGCGCCGACGATCTCATCACCGAGGGCGCCAATTATCTCAGCCGGCCGACCAAATATCACATGCTGTGGAGCGCGCTGTCCTTTGCCCGCAACACCGCCGTGTTCTCGCCCGCCAACAGCGCGGCGCCGGATCTCGAGGGCAGCCAGTTGCCGCCGGCGACCATGGTCTATAGCGACGCCCAGCTCTATGGCGATGTCGGCGCCGAGCGCCTGGTCGAGAGCGAAAGCGGCGCCACCCGCGCGGCATTGGCGCTCGCTTCGGCCGAAGCCTATCCGGTCGCCAACCGCGTCACCTGGTATCCCGGCTCGATCGGCTATCTCGGCGCGATCGACGATTTCCGCGATCTCGGCGCGGTGGCGATCGCGAGCGGCGACGCGACCGCGGCCTACGATCCCGATCATGTCCAGTCCTATCGCCGCAGCGTCATCTATGTGAAGCCCGACATCTTCATCCTCCGCGACACCTTCGCGCTCCAGGATGTCGGCCGCGTGCGCCTCCTGTTCCATCACCGCGAGCGCGCCGATATCGGCGCGGTCACGGTGGTGAGCGGCGGCGCGGACGCCGGCATCCTGGAAGGCACCGGCAATCGCGCGACCATCGCGCGCGGCGCGAGCCAGGCAACGATCGAGGTGCTGTGGCCGCCGGCGCCTAAATTGCGCCTCGTCGGCGGTCCCGGCTACGAGGACGAGATCGACGGCGCCGACATCGACGCCAGGACCGGCGCCGCCGACTGGCTCTTGAAGCAGCCCGACTTTCCGGCGCGGCTCGCGCGCGTCACCGGGATCTGGCGCACCGAGATCGAAACCACGCCGGCCGCCGCCCAAGGCGAGATCGTCCTCGTCATCGGCGTCGGCCCGCGCGGTGCCACGCCGCCCGCGGCGCGGCTGGTTCGCGATCGGGGCGGCGAATCCGTCGAGCTTCGCCGCGGCGACGGAACGCCCATGACCGTGGCGTTGCCCGACGCCCAAGAGCGCGCGCGCGGCATCGCCGCCTGCGCCGCGCGTTAACGGGATGTTCGGTCAAATTTGATAAGAAATCTCGCCATGTTCCGCAGCGAAGCAGCGCCCAGCCCCGATAGCGCGTCGCCCGCCGACCGCGCCGCCAAGCGGGCGCGCGGCGCGTGGCGGCGGCGCATTCTCGCCTGGCCGCGCGAATTCCACCTCAATCCCATGCCCGGCATGATCTATGACGGACTCGAGCAGTGGTATGGCTGGCGCGTCGCGCCGTTCAGTTATCGCCGCGCGCTCGGCGGGCGCTATGCGCTCATTGTAAGCTTTCCCAACGAGCCGTTCCGCAATCGCTCGAAGCTGATTACGCGCGTGCGCGCGGCAATCGCGGTGTGCTTGATCGGGCTCGCGAAGCTGCGCGGCAAAAAATTGGTATGGACGGTCCACAACGCCGCCGACCACGAATCCTACCATGCTCGGCTCGAAGCCCGCTTCATGGCCTGGTTCACGCGGCAGGTCGATCTCACCATCCATCTGAGCGAAGCCGGAAAGCGATTGATCGAGCAGCGCTATCCGGCGCTTGCCGGCAGGCCTTTCGCCGTCATTCCGCACCCGCATTACGGCTCGACCGCGGGCCAACTGACCCCACGTAGCGAGGCGCTGGCGAAACTCGGCCTGCCGGCGGATACCCAGCTCATGCTCGCCTTCGGCGTCATCCGCCGCTACAAGAATTTGCTTGCCTTGATTCGCGCGTTTTCCGGGTTGCCCGGCGACAAGTTGCGGCTGCTCGTCGCCGGCATGCCGCTCGACGCCGCCCTCGCCGACGCCATCCGCCGCACCGCCCGGGACCCGCGCGTCATCCTCCGGCTGTCGCCCGCCGACCCCGATGCGCTCGCGACCTATTTCAGCGCCGCCAGCGTCGTCGCGGCACCCTATTTCGACATTCTCAATTCGGGTACCGCGCTGCTCGGCCTGACCTATGACCGCCCCATCCTGGTACCCAACCGCGGTGCCATGCCGGAGCTGCGCGATCAGGTCGGCGGCGATTGGGTTCAGCTCTTCGACGCGCCCTTGAACGAAATCACGCTCGGCGGCGCGATGGCTTGGGCGGAGCGCCCGCGCGCCGAGCGGCCGGACCTGACGCCCTACGATCCCGCGACCGTGATCGCGGCTTATGCCGCCGCGATGGCGAAAGTGCTGAACGAGGACGGCGAATCGCAAAACGAGGTTTGATCTAGAGTGCGATCGTTTCAGACGGAAGCGCGAATCGCTTACGTCTGAAACGTGAATCGTACTCTAATTTATTGAGTAGAGACGGATTCACGCTCTTGATGGAATCGCGTCGCGATTCCATCAAGAGCGATCCGGCTCTAGCCCTGCCCCGCGCCGTGACGCAGGCCGTAGACGGCGGGCGTCATCAGGGGAAACCAGAACACCTTGCCGAAGCCGCCGAAGGTGAGCGCCAGATAGCGCCGCGCGCGGTGCCGGTCGATCGCCCACCACGCCAAGCTCGATGGCGCGTAGAAGGCCATCTGCCCAAGGCCGATCAGCATCCATTTCGCGATCGAACGCCAATCGGCCGGCTTGCTCCAGGAAAATCCCTGTTGGAAAAGTTGGCTCTGCCGCATGCGCCGGCGCAGGCCATAGATGAGGCGCGTGCGCGCCGCCGGCACGTATTCGTGGATGATGGCTTCGGCGCACCACACGATGCGCCCGCCGCGCACGGTGATGTCGTGGAAGAACCGCGTGTCGCTGCCGCCGGTCAGGCCCAGGGCGGGATCGAACGGCTTGTCGCCGGGACAACAGCGCGCCTTGCTGAACAGGCAATTCCCGGTTCCGGTGGCGCGAAAGCCCGATCCGCTCGGCTTCTTCTCGTCGTAATCGTAGATCCAGACCCAGAACGGATCGCCGGCGAAGCGGCGATCCTCGAAGATCGGCAGCACCGGGCCGCCGACGGCGTCGGCGTCGAACCGGCGGCGGCAGGACAACAGACTCGCCAGCCAATCGGGATCGGCTTCTTCGTCATCGTCGACATAAGCGATCAAGTCGCCGCCCGAATTTCGAATGCCGCAATTGCGCGCCCGCGCGATGCCCGGGGCCGGTTCGTGGATATAGCGCAGCCGATAGCCGCCGCGCGCGGCTTCCTGGGCGAGCGCGGTCGCGTTCTGGCGCGCCGAGGCAGCGGCGGAATTGTCGACCACGAGAATTTCGATCGCGGCGGGATCGACATCGCGTTGCGCCAGCACGCTGCGCACCGCGCGGCGCAGGCCCGCGTCGCGGTGGAACGTCATGATCTGAACGCTGATCTCGATCACG
>JAATGI010000289.1 GCA_015654725.1 Rhodospirillales bacterium | reverse complement strand
GGTGCAATTGCGCTTGAAGGATTGCGACGACGATACGGTGCGGCGCGCCTGCGACGCGCTGCGGCCGGCGGCGCAAAAGCGCGATGTCGCCTTCATCTTGAACGACCGGCCCGATTTGGCGCTCCAGGCCGGCTGCGACGGCGTTCATATCGGCCAGGAGGATATGGCTTACGCCGAAGCGCGGCGATTGTTGGGCTTGGGCCGCATTATCGGCGTGACCGCCCATGCCAGCGGCCATCTCGCGATGGAGGCGGCGGAGGCCGGCGCCGATTACGTAGCCTTCGGCGCTTTTTTCCCGACCGCCACCAAGGAAGCGAAGGGCAAAGCCGATCTGGAATTGCTGCGTTGGTGGGGCGAGATTTTCACCGTGCCCTGCGTCGCCATCGGCGGCATCACGCCCGAGAATTGCCGCCCGCTGATCGAAGCCGGCGCCGACTTCCTCGCCGTGATTTCCTCGGTTTGGAACCACGCGCATGGCCCGGCTGCGGCGGTGAAGGAATTTAACCGGGTTATCGGCGATTAATCGTGCGACTTCTCCGACTTCGTCTAGCCCCGCTTTAGGCGGGCCATCCACGAATTCTTGGCTCTCAAAGAAACTTCGTCGTGGATGCCCCGGTCAAGCCAGGGCAAGACGGTATTGGAATGGCTCCGCCACGTGACTTACCCCACCGGGGCCCAGAGCACGTCGTCGATCGACGACGCGCCGGTCGCCAGCATGACGAGTCGGTCCACCCCCAGCGCGATGCCGGCGCTTTCGGGCATGCGGCCAAGGGCGGCCAAGAAGTCCTCGTCGATGGGATAGGCGATGCCGTAGCGGCGGCGCTTCTTTTCCTGGTCGGCGACAAAGCGCGCGCGTTGCGCCGCGGGATCGGTCAGCTCGCTAAAAGCATTCGCGAGTTCGAGGCCGGCGACATAAAGCTCGAACCGTTCGGCGAGCCGCGCATCCTCGGGCTTGGCGCGGGCGAGCGCCGCCATCGCGATCGGATAATAGTACAGCACGGTCGGCCGGCCCACGCCCAGATGCGGCTCGACGCGGTCGAGGAACAGACGGAAGAACAAATCCTCCCAGTCATCGCCGCCATGAGGCTCGATGCCGAGCGGGCGCGCGGCCGCCGCGAGCGCGTCCAATTCCAGCGCCGACAACAGTTCGATGCCGCAGTGGCGCCGGAACGCCTCGCTTACCGAAAGCCGCTCGAACGGCGCGTTGGGGTCGCATTCCCGCCCGTCCCAGACGAACGAGGCCCGCCCGGAGGCGGCGAGGCACTCGCGCGACAGCGCCTCGCAATCCGCCATGAGGTCGCGATAGCCGGCGCCGGCGCGGTACCATTCCAACATGGTGAATTCGGGATGATGCGTCCGCGAGCGCTCGCCGTCGCGGAACACGCGGGCGAGCTGAAACAGCCGCGGCACACCCGCCGCCAGCAGCTTCTTCATCGCGAATTCGGGCGAAGTGTGAAGATAGCGCCGGTGCGCGCCAGCGCCCGGCTCGTGCAGTTCGGTCGCGAACGCCTGAAGATGCGGCTCCATCCCGGGGCTGACCTGCAAGGCCGGGGTTTCGACCTCGATAAAATCGCGCTGGGCGAAAAATCGCCGAATCGCGGCTAATATGCGCGCGCGGGCGGCGAGGTTACCCTCGCGCCGGCGGAATTGTTCCCGTTGCCACCATGCTTGCGCCATGACCGCGTTCTAAACGTTATGAACCGAACCGTGAAGTCATCGCCCCATCTCAAACCGCAGCCGGGAATCAAATATGGCCGCGCGGCGGGGCCGTTGCGCGGCCTCGGTGTCGTCCGCGTCTTGGTCCATTTGTGGCGCGAGATGTGGCGCACCAACGTGTCGCTGCTGGCCTCGGCCTTGGCCTTTTACGGCCTCCTGGCGACATTCCCCGCGCTCATCGTCCTCATCACCGGCTTCGCGCTCATGGCCGAGCCGGCCTATGTCGAATGGCTCATGTCCGGTCTGCAGGGCATTTTGCCGGCCGAGGCCTGGGAATTGGTGGCGAGCGAGTTGACCGCATTGACGCAAAGCGGCACGCCACGGATCGGGTTGGGGCTGGTGGTGAGCCTCGCGGTCTCGATGTGGTCGGCGCGTTCGGCTTCGGCCTCGGTCATGGAGGCCTTGAACCGCATCTACCGAACCAACGAAGAGCGCGGCATTCTCCGATACAATGCCCTCGCCTTGGCCTTCACGCTGGGCGGCTTGTGTTTCGGCATCGTGGCGCTCGCCGCGGTGGCGCTGAT
>JAATGI010000232.1 GCA_015654725.1 Rhodospirillales bacterium | reverse complement strand
TCGAGGCGCCGAGCCGAGGCCGCGTGACCTTGCCGCCATGTTCGGCGGCGTCGAGCACCGTGCGCACCATGTTCGCCGGAATCGCGAAGCCGATTCCGACCGAACCGCCCGATTGCGAGAATAAAGCGGTGTTGATGCCGACGAGACGGCTATCGAGATCGACCAGCGCGCCGCCCGAATTGCCGGGATTGATCGCGGCGTCGGTCTGGATGAAGGAACCGAAATCGGTGCCGATCGACCGCGCCAGGCCCGAGACGATGCCGCTGGTGACGGTTTGGCCGACGCCGAACGGATCGCCGATGGCGAGCACGAGATCGCCGACTTCGAGCTGGTCGCTGTAGGCGAGCTCGAGCACCGGCAATTTTTCGCCATGCGTGTCGATGCGGAGCACGGCCAGATCGGCGCGCTCGTCCGAGAGCACGACCTTCGCCTCGAATTCGCGGCGGTCGGACAGAACGACCTGGATTTCCTCGCCGCCTTCGATGACATGGCGGTTGGTGACGATCAGGCCGTTGGCATCGACGATGACGCCGGAGCCGAGCGAGTTCTCGATCCGGTCGCGCGACATGCCGAACGGCAATTGATCGCCAAAGAAGCGCCGGAACAGCGGATCGTTGAACAACGCGCCCGGCCCCATGAGGCTCCGGACGACGCGGCGCGAGAACACATTGACCACCGCCGGCCCCGCCTTTTTCACCACCGGCGCGAAGGAGAGATGGATCAGCTCGCGGCTCGCCGGCACCACGGTATCGGCGGCGAACGCGGCCCGTACGAGCAGCATGATGACGATGGGGGCCACGGACAATCGGCGAAACATGGTGCGAAATCTAGGCCGCGCCTTGGCTATTGGCCAGTGGTCGAGTGCAGTGCCCCCACCCGCAAAGGCGTTCGCCTTTGCTTCCCTTCCCCGCGCGCGGGGAAGGGTTGGGAGGGGGCTGTTTATGCGCCGGCACGAGCCGCGAACACCTCGCCGAAGGTCGATTTGAGCGCGCGGTCGAGCGCCGCCAGATCGGCGACAACGCCCTCGGCCTTGATCGAGGTCACGCCGTGCTCGCGCACGCCGCAGGGCACGATGCCGCGATAATGCGAAAGATCGGGATCGAGATTGACCGAGATGCCGTGATAACTCACCCAATGACGAACGCGCACGCCGATCGCGGCGATCTTGGCTTCGCTGCCGTCGGCATGCGCGACCCAAATGCCGACGCGTCCCTCGCGGCGCTCGCCCTTGAGGCCGAAGCACGCCAGCGCGTGGACGATCCACGCCTCGAGATTCCGGATATAGGCGCGAAGATCGCCACCGCGCCGCTCCAGGTCGAGCATGACATAGGCGATTCGTTGCCCTGGCCCGTGATAGGTGAGCTTGCCGCCGCGCCCGGTTTGAAACACCGGCAGGAAATCGGGATCGATGAGGTCGGAGGGCTCGGTTCCGGTGCCGGCGGTGTAAAGCGGCGGATGCTCCAACAGCCAGACCAGTTCGGGCGCGGCGCCGGCGCGAATCGCTTCGACCCGCGCCTCCATCGCCGCCACCGCGACGTCATAGGGCACGGGCGCGCCGCTCGTGCGCCATTCGATCGTGGCTATGCTCGGCTCTGGGCCAGGCATCGTTTGTGGATGGGGCGGGATGGGGTCGATGGGACGTCCGTCGCCGCGACCATAGACCAACCTTGCCCGACTTGCACAAGCTTCGCGCGGCGAGTGCTGTCCGAGACCTTTGCCGCGCGGCAAGGCGCGGCTGGCTTGCCGAGGCACTGCGGATTTGCTAAGGAGCGCGGCCATCGATCGCGGTCGTGGCGGAATTGGTAGACGCGCAGCGTTGAGGTCGCTGTGGGAGAAATCCCGTGGAAGTTCGAGTCTTCTCGACCGCACCAGCACGGATCGGCCCATCCAGCAGAAAATTCGGCGTCTACCGGGTCCGAGCCGCCGGGGCCTGACGGCCGGCCGCGCGGCATGCGGTTCCTCGGCCGCCGCGGCGACAGCCTCGATCGTTGGGACGGCGAATAAACCACAGCCGGGCCGGCCGTGAGGCCAAGACCCGGCTGCTGCTCCGCCCCCGTGGCGTGAACCCGCTGCTTAGCCGCGACGACCGTGGCCCCGATGCGGCGCCGTCATATTATCCGCGATCTGCTTCTGGTCCGGCGTCAGGCTGTCGTAGAGCGGCTTGAACGCCGCCAGCGAACGCGCCTCTTGCTCGGCGCGCATGCGCGTCATCTGCTCGCGCATTGTCAGCCGATCGACCGCGGTCTTGGGCTTGTCGTGATTCTGGCGGAATTGCGCGAACGCGGCCGCGCGTTCCTTGGCGTTGGCGCGCATCGCATCGGCAACCTTGCCGAAATCCGCTTCCTGCGCCGGCGTGATCTTCAGCTCCGCCTTGAGATAGGCGATGCGGCCCTCGACATGGCGGGTCGGATCGAAATTGCGGTGCTGATGCTTCGGCGCCGAATCGGCCGGAGCGGTCTGATTGGTTTGGGCATGAAGATCGGTCGGCACCAACGTTGCCGCGGCAAACCCGCCCGCGGTCAGCGCCATCAGCGCCAATGCCGAAACCGATACCTTGAACGACGTCATCTGTGCTCTCCTCGCGGATCGAATGTTGATGCTAGTTCTAGGATGGCGGTCGAACGCATATCCCCCTTGGCGGGTTCCTATTCGCGTTAAATTATCGTCATGCGGGCCGGGACGAAGTCATGAAGCATCCGTTAGGAACGGCCGCAACCGAGTCGGTCTAGGGCCTAGCGCGACGAGGCGAGCAGCTCGGTCGCCCATTGGCGGTCGGCCTTGCCGGTCGCCTTGCGCTCGATGGTCTCGACGAAGCGCACCTTGCGCGGCTTCTTGTAGCCGGCGAGCTGCTCGCCGACATGGGCGACGATTTCGTCCTCGCGCATCGCGGCGCCGGGGCGGATCGCAACCACCGCGCCGATGACCTGGCCCCAGCGCGGATCGGGCACGCCGGCGACGATCACATCGGCGACGGCGGGATGCGCGGCGATCACTTTCTCGATCTCGTCGGCATAGACTTTCTCGCCGCCGGTATTGATGACGCTGCTGCCGCGCCCGATCAGCGTGATCGTTCCGTCCAATTCGGCGCGCGCCCAGTCGCCGGTGACGACATAGCGCCGGCCCTCGATCACGCGGAAGGTGCCGCTTTTGCCGTCGCCCGCCTCGCCGAGATAGCCCTCGGGCAAAATCCCGGCGGAGACCAGCATGCCGACGCGGCCGGAATTGAACGGCACGCGCTCGCCATTCTCGTCCATCAGCCAAGTGCCGGGGATCAATTCGAACTTCGCGATCACTTGCTTGTTGCTCTTGGTGGTCTCCGAACGCGCCACCGGCCCGCCTTCGCTCGACGCCAGCACATCGATCAGCGCGATGTCGCCGAATTCGAGCAAATCCTCCTTCACATCGGCGCTCCAGCGCACGCCGACGCTTTGCATGGTCTTGAGGCTCGCGGCCGAGGCGCGCGCCTCCGCCGGATCGAGCCGGCGCAGCGCGTCGAGCAGCGGCCGCGCGAACACGTCGCCGACGATCGTCATGCTCTTGACCCGCTCGCGTTTCGTCTCGCGCCACACCAGATCGGGATCGAGCGAGCGCGACCCGCTGAAAACCACGGTGCCGCCTTGCGCCAGCGCGCCCAAGGTGCCGAGCAGGCCCGTCGAGTGCATCAGCGGCGGCAGGATGAACGCGATTGGCGCCGCGCCGTCGCGCCGCGCGCTCGTCGCCCGCGATACGATCTCGTCGGGCGTGCTGGCGGGAATGGCGGCGTTGCGGGTAAGCAGGCTGACCAGGATGCTGTGGCGCCACAGCACCGCCTTGGGCATGCCGGTGGTGCCGCCGGTGAAGACGATGAGCTGGTCGTCGCCGCCTCGCTCGATACCCGGCGCCGGCGTCGCGGCCGCGATTGCCACCGCGTAATCGACGCTTCCCGCCGGCGCGGCGACGCCGGAACCGTCTTCGACCGCGAGCAGGCATTTGAGACCCGCCGCCGCCTCGGCAACCGTTCCGCCGACGGAGCGATGGAATACGATGCCCTTCGCCTCGCCTTTTTCCAGGAGGTAACGCAGCTCGTTGACGCTGGAGCGGTAATTGATATTGACCGGCGTGAGGCGCGCCTTCGCCGTGCCGATCAGCGCCTCGACATACTCGACCGAATTCCACAGCACGATGGCGACGCGGTCGCCCGGCCGCAGCCCCGCCTTGGCGAAATGGCCGGCGAGACGCGCGGCGCGCTCGTCCAACGCGCGCCAGGCGACGCGGCGGTCGCCTTGCACCAGCGCCACCGCGTCGGGCATGGCGTCGGCGATGGCCTCGTAGATCGAGGCGTAATTCTCGTTCACGTTTCCATCCCCCACCTAAGCGGCTTTGAGTTCTTCATGGTCGCGGTCGATGAGCCTGGCGCGCTCGGCGATTTCGGGCGCCACCGCGCGGCCATGCTCGACATTGAGCCAGAGCCGGAACAGCAATCTTTTTTGCGTCGGCGAATTGGCGAAGGCCGTGCGCGAATGAAAATTGGTCCAGTTGTGCCAGAACATCATCTCGCCGGGCTCGAGCATGAAATTCGCCTGAATGTCCGGCCGCACCGCCAATTGGTTGAGATAGGCCATCGCCTCGGCCAGTTCGGGCGGAAACGGCCGGCCCATGATCTCGGTGGCGAAGCGCATGAAGATGGTGTGGTAGTAGCAGCTCACCCGGCCGTCGACATAGCAATAGATCGGAACCTTGTGCGGCGATACCGCGCGCCCGACCGTGCCGGCCTTCGGGTTATGGCCGTGATAGAAGCCTTCATACAGCGCCGGCAGCAGATCGGGCCGGGTCGCCAGTATTTCATTATGCAGCGCCACGCTGCTGACGAGGCCGCTGTCGCCGCCGCTCGCCGCCTTCTCGACCGAAGCAAGCGACATGATTTCGTGGAAATCGGTGTGCGGCCGCAGCTCCTGGTCGCCGAGATAGCCGCGGCCGGTGGGATTGTCCTCGTCCTTGCGGACATAGCCGATCTTGTCGCCCAAGCGGCTTTGCGCCATGCCCGTGCCCAGATGCGTGCCGAGGCCCCAATAAAGCCGCTCGTAGTCCTCGCGTGCATAACGGCCGATCTCGGGATGCGCCAGGACGATCGCGCCGCGCCCGTTCAGGAGTGCCTCGCGCGCTTCAGCCATCATGGCGTTGACGGCGGCATGGTCGAAATCGGCGCGGGTAATATCGATCGCGGCGCGCCCCCGGTTGCGGGCCAGCAATTCGTCGATCGCCGCGACCTCCTCATCGCCGATGCGCCGCAGCAATCCGGCCTTGCCGCCGATGGCGGCGCTGGTCCAGGCGCTCGCATGCTCGATGCGATGGCGGCAAATCTCGGTCATGGGCGTCCCTCGCAATTTCTTGCCCGAACTTTCGTGCTAGGATCGGCGTAACGCAAGGGGGAAGGGGTGGGCTCGTCCCATCGGCATGTTCAAAATGGCATTTCTCACGGCTGCCATCCTGATCGGCGCCGGCCTAGCGACGACCGCTTCGGCCGACGATCCGCCGGCGGGATTTCTGGGCCAACCGCTCGCCGAAGTCCTGAAGAGCGGATTCTTCAATTGGTTCAACCTCGTCGAAACCGCGACTAAGCCCAACGCCGACGGTGGCCGGACCGTCAGTTACAAACCGAGCGGGCCGCGCTTCCACCAATTGACCACGGTCGCGGCCACGGTCGATTCGAGCGGCGTGGTGCGCCGGATCGATCTGGTTCTGCTGCGCTCGTTCATCGACAGCCCGAAGGACATGCCCTTCGCCAGCGACATCGCCAAGAGCTTTCTGGGCGACGCGCCGCCGGCGCCCGATGCGAGCGAGCTTAAAACGCTGACGGCCGAAATAGAATACCGGCCGCAATCGTCGGGGACCGTCATCGTCGGCCCCGGATATAAAAAGCCCGACCTCCCCGAAACGTCGAGCGCCGGATACGAGACATATGCGGGTGCCCGTCCGTCCTATCGACAGATGCTCGGCCACAGCGAGCTCGCGATGACGAACGAGAAAAGTTCCGATGGCGACGCGTTGAGGATCGCGTTCACGGAGAAATAAGTCTAGGGGGGAATATGAGCAGGGCATGGTGCGCCGTTATCGTGGCGGTTCTGATCGCGCTCGCCGCGCC
>JAATGI010000424.1 GCA_015654725.1 Rhodospirillales bacterium | reverse complement strand
CGACCGCGCCTTCGGCGAGGACCGGGCGATCGTCGGCGGCATCGGCCGCTTTCGCGACCGCGGCGTGGTCGTCCTCGCGCATGAAAAGGGTGGCGACACCGAGGCGCGGTTGCGACACAATTTCGGCATGGCGCGGCCCGAGGGCTATCGCAAGGCGCGGCGCTTGATGGAGCTGGCCGATCATTTCCGCCTGCCGGTGCTGACCTTCGTCGATACCGCCGGCGCCTATCCCGGCATCGACGCCGAGGCGCGCGGCCAGGCCGAGGCGATCGCCCGCACCATCGAAACCTGCCTCGAAATCGAGGTGCCGCTGATCGCCACCATCATCGGCGAGGGCGGCTCGGGCGGCGCCATCGCGCTCGCGGCCGGCAACAAGGTGCTGATGCTGGAGCACGCGATCTATTCGGTGATTTCGCCCGAAGGCGGCGCCAGCATCCTGTGGCGCAGCGCCGACAACGCGCAGGACGCGGCCGACGCGCTGAAGCTCACCGCGCAAGACATGGGGCGGCTCGGCGTGATCGATGCCGTCGTGCCCGAGCCGCTGGGCGCCGCTCATCGCGCGCCGGCGGCGGCGATTGCCGCGCTGGGCGACGCGCTCGCCGAAGCCTTGCGCCCGCTCTCCGCCAAGGACGGGCCGAGCCTCAGGGCCGAGCGGCGGGAAAAATTCCTGGCGATGGGAAGTCGGATTTACTAGCCCGTCGCCTGCCGCGGCTCTTCCTCCGCGTCCGCGACATGAAGGCTATAGCCGGCGCCGCGCACGGTATGGAGAAGCGGCGCCGAGAAGCCCTTGTCGATCTTCTGCCGCAAGCGGCTGACATGAACGTCGATGACGTTGGTCTGGGGATCGAAATGATGATCCCAGACTTTTTCCAGCAGCATGCCGCGGGTCACGATCTGCCCGGCATGACGCATCAGATATTCGAGGAGCCGGAATTCGCGCGGCAGCAAATCGATCTCGCTGCCGGCGCGCGTCACCGCGCGGGCCAGCAGATCCATTTCCAGATCGGCGAGCTTGAGCCGGGTCTCGGCCCCCGAGCGCCGCGTCACCGCGTCGAGCCGCGCCAGCAGTTCCGACAGCGCGAACGGCTTGGGCAGATAATCGTCGCAGCCCGCGCGCAGGCCCATGACCCGATCCTCGACATCGCCCAAGGCGCTCAACACGACGATCGGGGTGTTGTGGTTCGCCGCCCGGAGCGAGGCCACGATCGACAAGCCGTCGAGACCCGGCAACATGCGGTCGATCACCAGGACGTCGAACGATTCGTTGGCGGCGCGCTCGAGCCCTTCGCGGCCGGTATCCGCCACCGCCACCTCGTGGCCGCTTTCGGTCAGGCCCTTCTTGAGATAAGCGGCTGTCTCGCGGTCGTCTTCGACAATCAGGATTCGCATCGCGCCATCCGCTCGCTCGACGGTTGGGGGACGGGCGGCCGGAGGCATCGACGCCTCCGGCCGCGCCGGCTCAGCCGTTATCCTCGTCCTTGCCCATCGCCACGGCGACATAGGCGTTGTTGCCGTTGCGATTGATCAGCAGCAGCACGCTCTTGGCCTTGCTGTCGCGCGCGGCTTCGAGCTTTTGCGCCGCCTCATGCGGCGTGGTCACCGGTTCCTGGTCGATGCTTTGGATCACATCGCCGGGCTGCAGACCTTCGCGGGCGAAGGGGCTGCTCTCCGAGACGCCGGTGACGACCACGCCCTTGACGTGCTTGGCGACGTGGAGCCGTTGCCGCCAATCCTGATCGAGCGGCGCCAGCTTGAGCCCGAGCGCCGCGGCATGTTGTAACGCGGTCTCGTCGCCACCCGCGCCCTGCTCGGCCGACGCCATTTTCGGGTTGGCCGGCATTTCGACGATGATCGGGTTCACGGTCACCTTGCCGTCCTTGCGCCACACCGCGACCTCGGCCTTTTGCCCGACCGGCGTCTCGGCGACGATGATCGGCAGATCGCGGACATGGTGAATGTCGTGACCGTCGAACGAGACGATGACATCGCCTTGCTTGACGCCGGCCTTGGCCGCGGGTCCGTCGTCGGTCACATCCGCCACCAGCGCGCCTTCGGGCTTGGCGAGACCGAGGCTCTTGGCGATTTCCGGGGTCACTTCTTGGATCTGCACCCCGAGCCAGCCGCGGTCGACCTTGCCGTGCTCGCGCAACTGGTCGATCACCGGCTTGGCCAGGTTCGCGGGGATCGCGAAGCCGATGCCCACCGAGCCGCCATTGGGCGAATAGATCGCGGTGTTGATGCCGAGAACCTCGCCGTTCAGGCTGAAGGTCGGGCCGCCGGAATTGCCGCGGTTGATGGCGGCGTCGAGCTGCAGGAAATCGTCATAGGGGCCGGAATGAATGTCGCGGCCGCGCGCCGAGATGATGCCCGAACTCACGGTGCCGCCGAGACCGAAGGGATTGCCGACCGCCAGCACCCAATCGCCGACCTGCGCCACGTTGCTGTCGCCCCACGAGACGTAGGGCAGGGG
>JAATGI010000030.1 GCA_015654725.1 Rhodospirillales bacterium | reverse complement strand
CGAGACGGACACGATGGACACGTTCGTTGATTCCTCCTGGTATTTTTTGCGCTTCACCGACCCGTGGGACAAGGCCGAGCCGACCGACGCCGCGATGGTGCGCAAATGGCTGCCGGTCGATCAATATATCGGCGGCATCGAGCATGCGATTTTGCACCTGCTCTATGCGCGCTTCTTCACCCGCGCCATGCAGCAGACCGGCCATGCCGATGCTCTGAAGGAGCCCTTCGCCGGCCTCTTCACCCAGGGCATGGTGGTGCATGAGACCTATCGCGACGCCGACGGCGCCTGGGTCGCGCCGGCGGAGGTCGAAGTGGAATCGACGCTGGACGGCCGCCGGGCCGTGCGGCTTGCGGACGGCGCGACGGTCGAGATCGGCCCAATCGAGAAAATGTCGAAGTCGAAGCGCAATACGATCGACCCGGACGAGATCATCGAAACCTATGGGGCCGACACCGCCCGCTGGGTCGTCCTTTCCGATTCGCCGCCGGAAGGCGACGTGATCTGGAGCGACGCCGGCGTCCAGGGGGCGGCGAAATTCGTCCAGCGCGCCTGGCGGCTGGTCGATGAGCTCACCGATCTTGCCCCAGCCCCCGATGCACAGAAGCCGCAAAATTTCTCCCCGGCCGCCCTGGAGGTGCGTAAAGCGGCGCATGCGGCTTTGGTCAAGGTTGAGGAGGATATTCTGCGGCTGCGCTTCAATGTGGCGCTCGCCCAGATCCGCGACCTCGCCAACAAGCTGTCGGCCGCCATAGGGGCGGTCGAAACCCCGGAGATCGGCGACGACCTGCGTTTCGCCTTCCGCGAGGCGGCGGACATTTTTGTGCAGCTTTTTGCGCCGATGATGCCGCATCTGGCGGAGGAAAGCTGGGGCCGGCTCGGTCACAAGACCTTGGTCGCGGAAGCAGCATGGCCCGTTGCGGACCGAAGCCTGATCGTCGAAGATACGATCAATCTACCGGTGCAGGTGAATGGCAGAAAGCGCGCGGACCTTGTCATCGAGCGCAATGCCGATGCGGCGGCCATCGAAAAAGCCACCCTGGCGCTCGAAGGGGTTCAACGGGCGCTGGAAGGAAAAGCGGTGAAGAAAGTGATCATCGTCCCACAGAGGATCGTCAATGTCGTGGCGTGACCTGCGCGGCGCCGGCACGCGCCTGATCCTTCTTGCTCCGGCGCTCTGGCTCGCCGGCTGCTTCGCCGACGTGCGCCCGCTCTATGGCTCCGGCAGCTTTATCGACAACGGCGCCCAAGCCGAAAAAATGCAATCGGTGCAGATCGACGAGATTTCCGGCCGGCTCGGCCATTATCTCGGCGACGACCTGAAGCTCGCCCTCAACGGCACAGGCGCCCCGACCGATCCAAAATATCATCTCGTCGTGACCTTGAACGAAGGCACCGAGACGCCGCTGATCGATACGGTCCTCGGCCTGTCGCCGGCGGCAACCGTGGTGACAACGCCGAATTTCCGCCTGGTGCCGGTCGCCAACGAAAAGGTCTATGTCTGACAGGCCTATGTCGCGGCGAGCTACGACCGCAACACGAATCGCTTCGCCAATGTGCGCGCGGCGCGCGACGCGGAAATTCGCGATGCGCGGCGCTTGGCCGACGAGATCGCGACGCAGGTCGCCGCCGAACTCGCCACCCATTAAATGGTCGCGGTCAAGACCGGTGAAGCCGATCGATTCATCGCCAAGCCGCCGCCGAATGTCTTCGTTTATCTGATCTTCGGCCCCGACGCGGGCCTCGTCGCCGAGCGGGCGCAAAAAATCATCGCCCGCAGCGTCGACGACACCAAAGATCCGTTCCAGTTCCTGCGCCTCTCGGGCGACGATCTCGCCGCCGATCCGCTGCGGCTCGCCGACGAGGCCAATACGATCCCGCTGTTCGGCGGCCGCCGCGCCATCGCCATCGACGCACAGGGCAAGAGCTTTGTCGCGGCGCTCGAACCCGTGCTGGCAAAGCCGCCGCTCGATTGCACGATCGTCATCGAGGCTGGGGCGCTGAAGCGCGACGCGCCCTTGCGGAAAATCTGCGAGAAAGACGCCCGCGCCGCGGCGATCGAATGCTACCCCGATTCGGCCAAGGATATCGGGCTGCTCATCGATACGGAATTGCGCGCCGACGGCCTCGGCATCGATGCCGAGGCCAGGGCGCTGCTTGTTTCGCTGCTCGGCGAGGACCGCCTCACCACACGCAGCGAGATCGCCAAGCTCGCCCTCTATGCGCGCAATGCCGGAACCGTCACGGCCGAACATATCGCGGCGATCGTCGCCGACGCCTCGAGCCTCACGCTCGATACGGCGATCGACGGCGCCTTCGAGGGCGACCTT
>JAATGI010000258.1 GCA_015654725.1 Rhodospirillales bacterium | reverse complement strand
TGTCGTATCGTCATTGCGGCCTCGGCGAGGATTGGATTTTCACCGCCGCGCGTTTCCGCGGCGTTAAAGGCGACTCCGCCGCCATCGGTAAGCGCATGGCCGAGATTCAGTCGGCGCGCGAAGCGAGCCAGCCGATCCGGGCCCGCACCGGCGGCTCGACCTTCGCCAATCCCACTGGATACAAGGCGTGGGAGTTGATCGACCGCGCCGGCTGCCGCGGCCTCTTCCGCGGCGGCGCGCAAGTCTCGGAAAAGCACGCCAATTTCCTCGTCAACACCGACGCCGCCACCGCCGCCGATCTCGAAGGCCTGGGCGAGGAAGTGCGCCGCCGCGTGTTCGCGCAATTCGGCATTTCGCTCGAATGGGAAATTCGCCGCGTCGGCAAGCCGCTCGATCCCCCGCGGGGTCTGGCATGAGCCGCGTCGCCGTGCTTATGGGCGGCTGGTCCGTCGAGCGCGAGGTCTCGCTGGTGAGCGGACGCGAATGCGCCAAGGCGTTGCTCGCGCTCGGCCACAACGTGACCGAGATCGACGTCACCCGCGATCTGGCGGCACTGGCGGCGGCGCTCAACCCGGCGCCGGATTGCGTCTTCAACGCGCTCCACGGCAAGGGCGGCGAGGACGGCACGGTCCAGGGCGTGCTCGAATTCCTGCGCATTCCCTACACGCATTCCGGCGTGGTCGCCTCCGCCATCGCGATGCACAAGCCCTCGGCCAAAGCGGTGTTCGCGGCCGCCGGGCTGCCGCTCGCCGAGGGCAAAGTGGTGGCTCGCGCCGAACTTGCCGGCGGCGATCTCCTGCCGCGCCCGTTCGTGGTGAAGCCCGTCGATGAAGGCTCCAGCGTCGGCGTGCGCATCGTGCGCGACGGTGACAACGGCTGGAGCAGCGAAGCGCGCGCCTGGCATTTCGGCGAAGAGGCGCTGGTCGAGCGCTATGTCCCCGGTCGCGAGATCACCGTGGCGGTGATGGGCGCGCGGGCGCTGGGCGCGTTGGAAATCCGCCCGACGCGCGGCGAGATGTACGATTACGACGCCAAATACGCGCCCGGCGGCAGCGACCATCTGATGCCGGCGCCGATTCACCCCACGGCCTACGCCGCCGCGCTCGATATCGGGCTACGCGCGCACCGCGCGCTGCGCTGCCGCGGCGTGAGCCGCTCCGATCTGCGCTACGACGACACCAGGGGCGAGCCGGGCCGCATGGTGTTGCTCGAACTCAATACCCAGCCGGGCATGACGCCGACCTCGCTGGTGCCCGATATCGCGCGGCACGCCGGCATCGATTTCGCTGCGCTGGTGCAGTGGATGGTGGAGAACGCCGCATGCGACTCCTGACCGTCCGCAACAAAATGCCGCCGAAGGCGCCGCCGCCGCGACGCCGCTCGCGCCCTTGGCTCAAATTCGCGCCGGCGCCACTGCTGTTGATCGCCGTCGCCGTCGGGGGTTTCGCGCTGTGGCGCGGCCGGGTCGCGCTTCCGGTCGTCGCGACGGCGGAGCGGATGTTCTTCGCCGAGAGCGTGCGCGGGGGCTTCGGCATACGCGCCGTCGAGGTCGAGGGCCGGCGCCGCGCCGATGCCGATGCCGTGCTTGCCGCCGTCGGCGCCCAGCGCGGCACCTCGATTTTCGCCGTCGATCCCGAGCAAACGAAGGCGCGGCTCGAACAACTGCCGTGGGTGCGCGCGGCCTCGGTCTATCGCCGCCTCCCCGATACCATTTTCATCGCCATGGTCGAGCAGGAACCGCTCGCCTTCTGGCAGCATGACCGGCGCCTTGCCTTGATCGATCGCGACGGCCGCGTCATCGCCGCCGATAATCTCGGCGCGTTCGCCGCGTTGCCGGTGCTGGTGGGCGACGACGCGCCGCAAACCGGCGCGGCGCTGCTCGATCTCTTGGCCACCGAACCCGCGCTTGCCCCGCATGTCACCGCCGCGGTGCGGGTGGGCGGCCGGCGCTGGAACCTGCATTTCGATCAGGGCGTCGATGTCGCGCTGCCGGAAGAGGACGCGGCCGGCGCCTGGCATCGCTTGGCGCGGATCGAGCGCGACGATCGCATACTCGAGCGCGACGTGCTGGCGGTCGATCTGCGCCTGCCCGATCGCATCTTCCTGCGCGAGCCGCCCGACTTGCTGCGGCCGACACCCGATAAGAAGGCGCCGAAGGGCGGCAAGGCGACATGAAGCCCCTCGCCTCGCCCCGCAACGGCCTTGCCGGCATCGTCGATATCGGCACCAGCAAGGTGTGCTGCTTCGTCGCGCGTCCGGGCGAGCACGGCCCGCGCGTGGTTGGCATCGGCCATCAATTGTCGCGCGGCGTCAGGAGCGGCGCCATCGTCGATATCGAGGGCGCGACGCAATCCATCATCACCGCCGTCCATGCCGCCGAGCAGATGGCGGGCGAGACCCTGTCGGACGTGGTCGTATCGCTGTCGGGCGGCTTCGGCGCCTCGCGCATCGTGCAAAGCGAAATCAATCTGAACGGCCGCGAGGTCGGCGATTCCGATCTGCGGCGCGTGCTCAATCTTGGCCACCACATCAAGCAGCCGCCGGGCCGCGAGGTGATCCATTCGATTCCGGTCGGGTTCTCGATCGACGGCAGCCGCGGCATTCGCGATCCGCGCGGCATGTTCGGTCAGCGCCTCGGCGTCAACATGCACGCGGTAACCGCGGACGCGAGTACGTTGCGCAACATCACCGCCTGCATCGGCCGCTGCCATCTCGACGTCGCGGCCTATGTCGCGAGCCCCTATGCCGCGGGCCTGTCGGCGCTGGTCGAGGACGAGACCAAGCTCGGCGTGACGCTCATCGACATGGGCGGCGGCACCACGACCATCGCCGTGTTTTTCCACGACGATCTCGTTTTCGTCGACAGCATTCCGGTGGGCGGCGGCCATGTCACCAACGACATCGTGCGCGGCCTGTCGACGCCGCTCGGCCATGCCGAGCGGATGAAGCCGCTGTACGGCAGCGCGATCTCCTCGCTCTCCGACGAGCGCGAGATGATCTCGGTGCCGCAGGTCGGCGAGGAGGATGACGGGCAGGCGAACCACGTGCCCAAGTCGCTGCTCGTCGGCATCATCGCGCCGCGCCTCGAAGAGACCTTCGAGCTGGTGCGCAACCGCCTCGAATCCTCGGGCTTCGACAAGATCGTCGGGCGCCGCATCGTGCTGACCGGCGGCGCCTGCCA
>JAATGI010000185.1 GCA_015654725.1 Rhodospirillales bacterium | reverse complement strand
GCCGCGCTCCAGCAAATCCATCAGCAGGAAAGCGAGATCGTACAGCACGTCGATACAGGCGATGCGGTCGCTGAATTCGATGCAATCGAAGAGCATCGGCCGGTCGCCGATGAGGCAGATATTGCGCAGATGGAGATCGCCGTGGCAGCGCCGCACCTTGCCGCGATCGCACCGCTCATCGAGCAGGTTGCCCACCCGCGCGAGCGCGGCCCCCGAGGCGGATGTCAGCGCGGCGATCTGGTCGCGCGCCAGCGGCGGGCAGGCGCCGAGTAAATGCTTGGCATTGTCCGCGACGACGTCCGCGATCTCGCTTCGGCCGCCGAAACCGGGCGTGATTTCGGCCCCGGCATGGAAGGCCGAGATTTCGTCCGCCAATCGGCGCATCAACGGCGGCGACAATCCCCCGCTTTGCGCGAGCCGGTCGAACAACGTGTCTTGCTCGAAGCGCCGCATCTCGACCACCCAATCGACCGTCTCGCCGTCGCCGTCGAACGCGAAACCGCCGCCGGAGCGGCGGGTAATCGACCGCACCGCGAGATAGAGTTCGGGCGCGGTCCGGCGGTTCAATGCCAGCTCCGCGCGGCAGGCGCGCTCGCGCGCGGCGACGGTCGAATAGTCGAGATAGGAAAAGCGAATCGCGCGTTTCATTTTGAACACCCGATCCGCCACCAGGAAGACGAACGAGGCGTGGGTTTCGATGCGCTCGACCGCGCCGCCGCGAATGCCGTAGGACGCGGGGTCCGAGAGGAAGGCGACGATGTCGGCTTGGTCGGCCATGCCAACAATGTAATGCCCGGCGGCGGGCGCCAAGTCCACGCCGCGAAGGGTTGCCACGCGACAATTCCCTTTCCATTTGTTGGCGATTGGGGAAACTCGACGGTTATGACGATTTTATCCTCGCCGCCCGATCCGCCGCCCTTGGTCGAACTGCATGATATCGACCAGGCGCTCGCCAAGCGCATGATCGATCTGCATCGCTGGGCGGTGCGCGAGGGGCTGCGCGGCGCCTTGGCGCATGAACTGTTCGACGGCTTCTGCCAGCGGCTGGTGATTGCCGGACTGCCGATATGGCGCGTCTATTGCGGCATGCGCACCTTGCACCCGCAATTTTCGGGCTTTGGCTGGACCTGGCGGCGCGACCTCAATGCCATTGCGCCGCAACAATTCGAGCGCAGCAATGAGATCAACGAGGTCTATCTCGCCAGCCCGATCTACCACTTGATGAAGCGCCTTCAGGCCGGCGAGACCAACCCATCGATGCGCCGCCGGCTCGCGCTCGGCCCCGAGCAACGCGAATTTCCGATTCTCGAGGACGTGTACCAGGCCGGCGGCACCGACTATTTCGCGCAGGTCTACGCGTTCGCCGGCGGCGACCCGGCGCAGGGCACCGGCGTATTCTATTCCTTCACCAGCGATGCGCCGGGCGGATTCAGCGACGACGACATCATGCTGCTGCAAACCGCTTTGCCGGCGCTGTCGCTCGCCATGAAGGCGCAAGCGAGTTATGTCATCGCTTCCGGCCTCTTGACCGCTTATCTCGGCGACGACGCGGCCCATCGCGTCCATGCCGGCGCCGTCGAGCGCGGCTCGGTCGAAAGCCTGCATGCGGTGCTGTGGTATGCCGACATCCGCGGCTTCACCGGTATCGCCGACGCCGAGCCGGGCCTGACCGTGGTGCGGCTGCTCGACGAAGTGTTCGAGACCCTGACGGCGCCTCTGCGCAAGCGCGGCGGCCAAGTGTTGAAATTCATCGGCGACGGCATGCTGGCGACACTCGATTTCGGCGATGCCGCTCCAGCCGAAACCTGTCGCCTCGCGCTCGACGCCGCGATCGAGGCGATGCAAGCCATCGAGCTGATGAATGGCGGCCGCGAATTCACCATGCTGCCCGCCGCCAGGGTCGATTTCGCGTTGCATGTTGGCGAGGTGCTCTACGGCAATATCGGCGCGGCCGACCGGCTCGACTTCACGGTGATCGGACCGGCCGTCAACGAGGTCGACCGGATCGAGAAACTGGCGGAGCCGCTCGGTCAATCGATCGTGGTCTCGGCCGAGTTCGCCGCCGCTTCCGAGCTCGGCGGCCGCCTGGTCTCGTTGGGCCGCCATCGCCTGCGGGGCGTGCGCGAAGAGCGCGAAATCTTCGGCTTGGCCGGCGGAAGCTGAACCGAGGCGCGGCGTGGACAGCGCGGCGGGCCAAGCCTATATACCGCGCCATGCCGTCAATCCCTTTCATCAAGATGCACGGTCTCGGCAACGATTTCGTCGTGCTCGACGCGCGCGATCGGGCGCTGGCACTCGACGACAAGACGGCGCGCCGCATCGCCGACCGCCATCTCGGCGTCGGCTGCGATCAGCTCATCGTGCTGGAGCCTTCGAATCGCGCCGACACCTTCATGCGCGTCTGGAACGCGGATGGCGGCTCGGCGCAGCTCTCGGGCAATGGCGCGCGGTGCGTCGCCTGGCTGCTGCTCGAGGATCTGCGCAAAG
>JAATGI010000428.1 GCA_015654725.1 Rhodospirillales bacterium | reverse complement strand
TGGCTTTTGGACGCCGGCTTCGCATGTCCGGCGGCCGCGGCCGCCAATTGCGGCTCGGCATCGTCGATGCCTTCGATCTCGACCGCCAACGTCAGCTCGTCATTGTGCGCCGCGACAATACCGAACATCTCATCATGATCGGCGGCCCCAACGACATCCTCATAGAATCGCAGATCGTCCGGGCCGAGATCCGCGAAGGACGCCAGCGCGACAAGGATCATCGCGACCGGGAGCATCGCGAGAAGGAGCATCGCGAGCGCGAGAGAGATCACGAGCCGGTGCAGCTGCCGCCGGCGCAGCCGCTGAAGCCCGCGGCCTTCGAGCCGCAATTGCCGCTGCCCCCCTTCGTTCCGGACGTCCCGGCCATTGAAGAAGCAATCGCGCGCCCGGCTCAACCTGTGCCGCCCGTCCCGACTCCCCCTGTTCCGAACCCGGCAACGCTCCAGCCAGCCGGACGCGCGCCGTTGCCGCCGATTGGGCCGCGCCGGACGCCGCCGCGGACCGACATAAAGCCGACGCCGGTTCAGCCCGCGCCAGTCCAGCCGCCCCCGCCACAGCCCTCGGCCGCCGCGGAGCCGGGCCCCCAGCAAGCCGCCGAATCTGCCCCGCTGCCGCTGCCGAAGCCGGCTACAGGGCCGTCCCCGGTCCTTCCCGGAGCGCCGCAAGGATTAACCCGCTGGCGGCCAGGTCAGACGCAGCAACGTCCGGCGGGGCCGAGCTTCACCCAGCCGCTGCGGCCGCAAAACGAGCCAAGCCCGCCGTCAGCCCCGCCCGTGGCAGCAAGCGCACCCGCCACGCCGCCCGAGCTTCCGCCTGCCGTGCCGGCACCGCAAGGCGACGCCCCGCCTCAGCCGGCGGCCGAAGACCTGATGGTTTCGCTCGAAGAAGAGATGGCGAAGCTTTTGGGCCGCGCGTCAGATCGATCCTAAGCGCGAGCGAGCCATCGGCATCGGATTTGTCCGAAAACCGCTTCGCGCTTTTCGGTCCGATGCTTTAATTCGCCGCGGCGCTGGAATCGTCGCTGTCGTGATGATGATGGTGGCGCGGCGCGCCGACGTCGACCGAGTCGGATTTGGACGCGTCGGAATCGCCGTTGTCGGCGGCATCGTCCTCATCCTTCAGCTTTGGCATCTCATAGCCGGGCGGCGGCTGGCTCAGATATTGGCGCGGTGGCTCGATGCCGACTCTCAGCTTCGACGTATCTTCCGCATGAGACTGGAAGAGACCGCCCATATTTCCCCAGCCTTTGGTGAAATTCATGAGACTCGTCGGCCCGTAGAAGCAAATCGGCTTGCCGGGTGAATCGGTGCAGGTTTCGGTCTCGCCTGAATCGTTGTTCGGCTTGGGTTTTTCAGCGTCGGCGACGAAATCGGCGCTGCTTGCGTCGGAAGTTGAGTCGCTCGACGGCGCCGGGCGACGCGAGTCGGCCTCCGCCTTGGCGCGGGCCGCGGCGTCCGGATCGTGCGGCCAATCCGTGGGCGTGCCGGTTGAAGCTTGTGGCGCCGGCAAATCCATTTTCGGCGGCACGACAAGCGCCGGCCGCGGCGTATAGTCGATCGTCCCGTCATCGACCGAGGTTTGCTGCTGTTTGTGGCCGAGGCCGACCCAGCCCAGCATGGAGTTCCACATGTCGCCATCGGCCCTTGCCGGGCTTGAGGCCAGCACGGCGGTGAAAGCGACGCCACCCATCACGGCGACAAGGCCGCGGGACATGCTCGATTTGAAGGCCAAGTCGCTCTCCCTCCCGGCTCACAGCAACCCGCTAATAATCACATAGTTCGCGGCGATTTGTGGGCAGCCCAGAACCTTTTCGGTTCTCATTGAATAAGGACCGAGGCTCTAGGTTTTTGTTTTGACGCGTTTTCTTCACGCGAACCGATACCCACTTCGCTCGAAAACGCTTTACCCGACGATTTCGCCAGGACGCGGCTTTTCAGCCAAGCCCTCGACGAGCAGCAGACAGACGCCGATGCAGATCGCAACATCGGCGAGATTGAACACGTACCAGGAAAAGCTGCCGACATG
>JAATGI010000292.1 GCA_015654725.1 Rhodospirillales bacterium | reverse complement strand
GGTCGAGCCCCCCGTGACCGAGCTGGTCACCGGCCTCGATCTCGTGCGCGAGCAGATCCGCATCGCCGCCGGCGAGCCGCTCTCGTTCTCCGAGGAGCGCCGCGCGCGCGGGCACGCGATCGAGCTGCGCATCAACGCCGAGGACCCGAACAACTTCGCGCCGTGGCCGGGCAAGATCACGGCCCTAGCCACGGCGGCGGTGACGAAGCTCGGGTACAAAAGCGCCGGCACGCTCGAATTCCTCTATCGCCAGGGCGCCTTCTATTTCATCGAAATGAACACGCGGCTCCAGGTCGAGCATCCGATCTCGGAAATGGTCAGCGGCGTCGATATCGTGCGCGAGCAGATCCGCATCGCCGCCGGCTCGCCGCTCGCTTATCGCCAGAGCGACGTGACGCTGTCCGGCCACGCCATCGAATGCCGCATCAATGCCGAGAATTCCGAGACCTTCGCGCCCTCGCCGGGCGTCGTCACCAGTTATCACGCGCCGGGCGGGCTGGGCGTGCGGATCGACAGCGCGCTCTATCAGGGCTATGTCGTGCCGCCGAATTACGACAGCCTCGTCGCCAAGCTGATCGTGCATGGCGCCAGCCGCAACGAAGCCCTGATGCGCCTCCGGCGCGCGCTCGAGGAATATGTCATCACCGGAATCGACACCACCATCCCGCTGCATCAGCGCCTGGTCGCGGCGCCCGATTTCATCGACGGCAATTACGATATCGATTGGCTCGAACGCTTCGTCGCGGGCCGGGAATGAGCGACCTCGACGCCGATCTGCTCTTGCGCGCCTACCGGGCCGGGATTTTTCCGATGGCGGAAGACGCCGAGAGCGACGCGCTGTTCTGGGTCGATCCCGAGGCACGCGGCATCTTGCCGCTCGACGCGTTTCACCTCTCCCGCCGCCTCGCGCGCACGATCCGCGCCGCGCCGTTCGAGGTGGCGTGCGACCGCGACTTCGCCGGCACGATGCGCGGCTGCGCCGAGGCCACCGAGATGCGGCCCAAGACCTGGATCAACGAGGAGCTGGTGCGGCTTTATTCCGAGCTGCACCGGCGCGGCTTGGCTCACAGCGTCGAGTGCCGGCGCGACGGCGCGGTGGCGGGCGGGCTTTACGGCGTCGCAATCGGCGGCGCCTTTTTCGGCGAAAGCATGTTCAGCCGCGCCACCGACGCCAGCAAGGTGGCGCTCGCGCATCTGGTGGCGCGGTTGCGGCGCGGCGGCTTCGCGCTTCTCGACATTCAATTCGTGACGCCGCATCTGCGGCAGTTCGGCGCCGTCGAAGTGCCGCGGGCATCCTATCGCCGTACACTGGCGGCGGCGCTGCGCCAGCAGGCGCGATGGCCGGCGGACGCGCTTTCGGGCGCCGAGGTGGTGGCCGCGCTTGCGGCGGACGAGGCTAGCCGCCCGGCCGTGGCGAAGGGCTGACCTTGAAGCCGGGAGCGGCGGGGCTCGGTGCCGGCGGCGATGCCGGCGCGGATTGCGCCGAAGCCGCGGGTGTCTCGGTGTCCTTGCAGTCGAGCACGCTGACGTCATAGACCGGATTTTCCAAGGCCGACAGCGCCGGACTCGAGGCGAACATCCAGCCGCTGAAAATCCGGTCCGGCTTGACGCCCGGCCCGGCATCGGGCGGCAGCTCGTCGATTTCGAGAAAGGCCGAGCTTTCAGGCGTCTCCTCGGGCGGATGCTTGAGGCAGGCGCGCGCCGTGATGAGCAGATTCTGGTAGCGCACGGTCTGGCCCACCGGCGCGTCGATGGTGGCGACCCGCGCCGTGGTCTTGTCGAGACCCTGCAACACCGCGATATGCTCGGTGATGTCGTCGGCGCGGGCGGGAGATGCAAATGTCAAACTGGCGACCAGGAGGCTGTAAATTAAAATAAGGCGTCGTCCCCGCGAAAGCGGGGACCCAGGAAAGGTGACGGAAGGATGGTCGAAAAGCGTCCATGCGTTTACATCCTGGCAAGCCGGCGCAACGGAACGCTTTATGTCGGTGTTACCAGCGATCTCGCCCGACGCGCTTGGGAGCATAGGTCCGATTTTGTCGCGGGTTTCACGCGGCGATACCGCGTTCACATACTGGTTTACGCCGAATTCCACGACACAATGAATGGCGCGATCTTGCGCGAAAAGCAGATAAAAAAATGGCAACGGGTTTGGAAGCTCGCTCTTATCGAAGATATTAATCCGCAATGGCGTGATCTCTACGCCGATCTTCCGCTCTAGCAATGGCCCTGGGTCCCCGCTTTCGCGGGGACGACAATCTTCACGATACTGCGCCAAGTTATTATCATTTTTTATATTTATTAACAATGACTTCTGACAAATTCTTGATGACGTTTCTGAATTGTGTTTCGTCGCATCCCATCAGCATCGCGTCTTCGAGCGCCTCTTGCGCGAGCGCGCGAATCTCCTCGAGATTCTCGTTCAGCACCTTGATCTTGTCGAGGCAGGCGAGCTTCTCGCCCTGCGGCGTGCGCCAGATCGGAAGATCGAGTTTGCCCGCGGCCATATCGTAACCCGGCCGGCGCTATTTTCCCGGCGCGGGCGGCGCCGGCGGCGCGCCGCCGGCATCGGGTTTTTTCTCGCCGCCGCTCTGGTTGCTGAAAATATATTGGCCGATCAGGGATTGCAGATCCATCGGCGGCTGGGTGTGGGCGATGGCGCCGCCGGACTTGATGATCTCGTCCTCGTTGCCTGGCACCAGCGACACGAAATCGTCGCCCAGCAAGCCCGAGGAGGCGATGGTCGCGACCGTGTCGGTCGGCAGCTTGATCGTGGGATCGATGCTCATGCGGATGGTGGCGAGGAAGGTCTTGGGATCGAGCTTCTGCCCCAGCACGGTGCCGACCTTGATGCCGCTGATCTTGACGTCGGCGCCGGTGCGCAGGCCGCCGACGCGGTCGAAGGTGGCGGTGATGTCGTAGCCCGAAATGGCGCCGACCTCGCTGCTGGTATAGGCGAAGAACAGGAACAGCGCGGCCACCACCAGCACCACCGCGCCCATCACCGTCTCGACCGCGTTGCGCTTCATCGCCGCTCCTATTCCGGCCGCCACGGCTCGTAATCGCCGGTTGTCGCGGCGCGATGGCCGCCCTTCAAGACCGAGCCGGGCGGACGATAGGCCGCCGGCGTGCCGGTCAGGTTCGGCACATGCTCCTGCTCCCAGGCATAGCGCTTGCGCTTCGCCGGATCGGGCACCGCGTCGCTGGTGTGATGCAGCCAGCCATGCCAGAGCGGCGGCACCTTCGAGGCCTCGGCCGCGCCGTTATACAAAACCCAGCGCCGCTCGCGCGAGCGCCGCCCGCCGCCGCGCTTCAGCGCCAAGGGCGCCTTGAGCCGGTAATAGCGGTTGCCGAACTGGTCGGTGCCGACCAGCTCGCCCTTGAGCCAAGTGTAAATCCGAGTGCCGATGGTCATGTCGCCGGAGCGCGAAAAAAGTGTCGCGCGGAATATGGCATCGGCTCCCGAGCGCGTCCAGGGCGCGCGATCACGCGCCGGCGGCGGCCCTGGCGAACGGCTCCGCATGGGCGACGAGCCGGCCGATCGTCTCGTCGGTGGTGGCGACATCGCCGAAGACGCGCAAGATGGTGCCGAGCGAGGCGTTGTGCTCCTCGTCGCTCGACGCGGCGTTGGCGTCGGACACAAACACGACCTTGTAGTTCAGCATCATGGCGTCGCGGGCGGTGGATTCGCAGCACACATTGGTGAGGGTGCCGACGATGACCACGGTGTCGATGCCGAAGCCGCGCAGAATCCGGTCGAGCTCCGACGAGCCTTGGATGAAGGCGCTGTAGCGGTGCTTTTCGACGATCAGATCGTTGGGCTTGACCTCGAGATCGGCATGGAGAGCGTGGCCGTGCGTGCCGCGCAGCAACGCCTTGAAGGCGTCGCGCCGCCGCTCGCCCTCGAAAAAGCTGCTCCAGCTTTGCTCCTGGCCGTCGAGCGTCATCTTGACCCACGCCACCTTGCCGCCCGCCGCGCGCATCGCCGAAGCCAGGCGATTGACGTTGGGCACGATCTCGCGCGCCACCGGCACCTCGACCGGCATGCCCGGCAGCATGAACACGTTTTGCAGATCGATCACCACCAGCGCCGTGGTCGGGCCCAAGATACGATCATAGCGGTTGAGCTTGCCGCGCTGCGCCAGCGCCGCCTCGACGATGCTCTTTTGGATTTCGATCTTGTGCATGGCGTATTCCTCCAATCTCGCGCGATTATACGCGCTCCCGCGGAGCGCCTGGAAGCGGCCCGCTAATCCGCCGCGCGCCACAGATACCAGCTCGCGACCGTGCGGTAGGGGCGCCAGCGTTCGGCGCGCTTTTCGATCTGCGCCGGGAGCGGCATCGCGCGTTTCTTGAAGACGCGCTGAAAGCCGCGCCGCAAGCCGAGATCGCCGGTCGGCAAAATATCGGGCCGCGCCATCGCGAACATGAGGAACATCTGCGCCGACCAGAGGCCGATGCCCTTCACTGCGGTCAAATGCGCGACGATCTCCTCGTCGCGCAGCGCCGCGAGCTTGGCGAAACCCGGAATGGTTCCGTCCAAGGTCTTGGCGGCGAGGTCACGCAGCTT